>NZ_NGFN01000242.1 GCF_002148965.1 Streptomyces swartbergensis
CGGCTACTCCGAACGGGTGGGCGCCGGACCGCCGGGCGCGTACGGCTCCCGGCGCAGTGCCGGGTGGTCCGCGACCACCGTGCAGGAGCCGGGCGCGATCTCCGTGAACCCCGCGTCGCGGACCAAGGGCAGGCCGCTGCCCGTCAGTTCGGGCCAGCGGGCCGGGTCGGCCGTCCGTACGGCGAGCGGGAAGCCCGCGTCGTGCCAGGCGGCCCGCTCCTCGTCCGACAGCTCCCACCAGGCCAGTTGCGCGGCGTGTCCGGCCTGCGCCATCGCCTTGCCGGCCGACATGCCGAGATCGGGGTTCAGCCACAGCACGGGGGCGGCCGGGTCCGCGTCCACCGGCGGCTCCGGGTCGTCCAGGTCGGTGCCGGAGACCTGGAGCCGGGCCAGGTCCTTGGGCCAGCCGTCCAGCGGGACCGGCGGGAAGACCCGCACCTGGGCCGACTTGCCGGTGACCGTGATGCCCGGCAGCGCCTCCGCCCGACGCCACTCGGTGCCGCGCGCCCGCCGCACCACCTTGCGGATCCGCGCGTCCTGCCAGTCCCGCACCGCCTGCGCCCACGCTCCGTCGCCGGCCGACCGCTCGTCGCCGAGGATCGTCAGCACGGCCCGCGCGGCCGTCTCCAGCGCGTCCGTACGCGCCGGCGGGTCCGCCCGCTCGATCCGCACGACCAGGGGCAGCACGAACTGCGGTGCCGTGTCGCGGTCCGAGGGCTCGGAACGGAAGGGACTGTCACTCACGGGCGTCGGGTCTTCCACGGGCGTCGGGTCTTCGCTCACGAATCCCAGTGTGCCAGCCGGAAGATCGTGGAGGATGGGCCCATGCGACCCGACCTGTGCCTGGAGAACGCGGGCCGCCGCTACGGCCTGCGCGGCCCCTGGGTGCTGCGCGGCGTCGACCTGACGGTGGCCCCGGGCCGGCTCGTCCGCGTCGAGGGCGCCAACGGCACCGGCAAGTCGACCCTGCTGCGGCTGCTCGCCGGCATCGACGCCCCCAGCGAGGGCCGGATCACCGGCCGCCCGCGCACCGCGTACGTCCCCGAGCGGTTCCCGCCGGCCCTGCCGTTCACCGCCGCCGGCTACCTCACCCACCTCGGCACCGTGCACGGCCTGACCCGCACGGCCGCCACCCGTGCCGCCGCCGAGTGGCTGGAGCGCCTCGGCGCCGCCGCCTACGCCGGCACGCCCATGGCACGGCTGTCGAAGGGCAGCAGCCAGAAGGTCGCGGTCGCCCAGGCCCTGCTGGCGGAGCCGGAGCTGCTGGTGCTGGACGAGGCGTGGACCGGCCTGGACAGCGACGCCCGCGCCGAGTTGGAGCGGGCGGTCGCCGAGCGCACGGCGGCCGGCGGATCCGTGGTGTTCGTCGACCACGACCCGCGCCGCCTCGCGGGCCTGCCCGACGCGACGTACACCGTGCGCGACGGGAGCCTCGTCGAGCGCGCCGGGCCGGGACCGCTGCCGTCCGGACCGCAGGTCACGGTCGAGGTCCAGGGCCCGCCGGAGGGACGGCTTCCCGACGACGTGCGGCGGACCGTCACCTCCGCCGAGGAGACCGCGCCGGGCAGCCACCGCCTCACCGTCCCCGCCCCGCACTCCGACGTCCTGCTCCGCACCCTGCTCACGGCCCTCCCGCCCTGGCACGTGGTGAGTGTGACGCGGCAGGCGGACACCCCCGAGAGCCGCCGATGACCGCCCTCCTGCGCTACCACGCCGCCCTGCTGCTGCGCTCGCAGCGCTGGCTGCCGCCGTTCCTGCTGTACGCAGCCTTCCTCGCCGTCAGCGTCCAGGCCGGGCAGCCGGTGCTCGACTCGCTCGGCTACTCCGCCGCCGCGCTGCTGCCCGTCGCCGCCTGGCTGGCGCGGATCTGTGTCACGGCAGAGCCGCAGGCCGCGCGCGGCTGCGTGGCGGCGGCCGTCGGGCCGGCGCGCGCCCATGTGGCCTGTCTGCTGGTGGCGTTGTCCGGCGCGGCGGCGCTCGGCACGGTCGCGACCCTCGGCGTGACGCTGCTGAGCGCTCCGGTCGCCTCGGACCACCGCACCCCGGTGCCGCTCGCCCCCGCCTGCGGGGCCGGGCTGCTCGCCGCCCTGGCCTGCGCCCTGCTCGGCACGGCCGTCGGCGCGCTCACCAGCCGGCCGCTGCTGCGGTCGCGGGGCCGTGCCGTCCTGGCCCTGCTGCTCGCGGCGCTGCTGTCCCTGGTGGCCACCGGCTCCCCGGCGCAGGCGGCGGTGCAGGGCCTGGTGACCGGCTCACGGTCGGGCACCGTCCCGCTGCCGCTGCTGCCCCTGGCCGCGGCAGCCCTGGTCACGGCCGCCGCGCTGGCCCTGGCCGGTGCGCTCGCCGCCCGCAGATCACCCTGAGCAGGCGGTGCGCTGCGCCTCCTGCCACTCGCAGACCGGGCAGAGGGTGATGCCCTTGTACGACTCCGGGTACTCCGTCGGCTCCCGGCACAGCACGCACTCGGCGTACGGCGGCCCGTCCGCCCGGGGCGGCCTGGTCGCGTCGATCAGGCAGTAGTCGTTCTCGCTCATACGTCCAGCGTAGGCCGGTCAGCGTGCCTCCGGACGGGTCCGCTCACCGCTGTCCGCCGCCGCGATCAGCTCGGACACCTTCACGAACCTGAAGCCCTCGCGGCGCAGCTCGGGCACGATCGTGCGCACCGCCCGTTCGGTGGCCGGGGCGGCGCTGCGCGTGCAGTGCAGCACGACCACCGAGCCCGGCCGCACCCCGGCCAGCACCTGCCGGGCGACCACGTCCGGGTCCGTCTCGAACGCGTCGCCGCCGACCACGTCCCACTGCACGGCGGTCACGCCGGCCGGTGTCAGCGCCTTCAGCGCCCGCCGGTCGTAACACCCGCCGGGGAAGCGGAAGTACGGCATCGGATCCGCCACGCCGGCCTTCCGGAGGGCGGCGTACGCCCGCTCCAGGTCCGACCGCATCCGCTCCTCGGGCACGGTCGGCAGGCCGTAGCAGTCCCGCGTGTAGGCGTAGTGGCTGTAGGAGTGGTTGGCGACCTCGAAGAGCGGGTCGCGGCCGATGGAACGGGCCTGGTCCGGGTACTGCTCGGCCCACCGCCCGGTCATGAACACGGTGGCGGGCACCTTCAGCGCCCGCAGCGTGGAGATCAGCCGCGGATGGTCGAACCGCTCACCCGCCGCCGCCCGTGGCCCCTGCCCGGCGGTCATGTCGGCGTCGAAGGTGAGCGCGACGGTCCTGCCGCGGGTACGGGGACCGTGCTCGAAGACCGGGGTCAGGCCGGCGGGGCCGGGCGCGAGGGTCGGAGGGCGTGACGGCGGTGCGGACACCGGTGTCGGGGCCGCCTGCGGGGGCCGGTCGGTCCCGCAGGCGGCGAGGACCGCGCTCAGGGCGCACACGGCGGTGACACGGCGGAGGAGGATGATCACCGTATGAAGATATGAGCGGGATCGCCCTCTTATGCGTGTCGGGCACGAGCGTCACCCGGCCGTCAGATGTCCCGCTGCTCCAGCGGCTTGGTCGCCGGGCCCTGGATCACCTTGCCGTCCGTGTCGAAGCGTGAGCCGTGGCAGGGGCACTCCCAGGCGCGTTCGGCGGAGTTGAAGGCGACCAGGCAGCCCAGGTGGGTGCAGCGGGCGGAGACGGCGTGCAAGGTGCCGTCGTCGTCCCGGTAGACCGCGACGCGGTGGCCGTCGGCGCGGACCACGGCGCCCTCACCGGGCGGCAGGGACTCCACCGGCGGCGAGGGCCGCAGCCGGTCTCCCACGAAGTGGCCGGCGACCTTGGCCTGGGTCTTGAGGAACGACGGCGCCTCCCGCACGGCGGGCTTCAGCCGGCGCGGGTCGTACAGCCCGCTCCACTCGCGCTCCTCGCCGGTGATCTGCGCGGCGAGGAGGCTGCCCGCCATGATGCCGCCGGTCATGCCCCAGCCGCCGAAGCCGGTGGCCACATAGGCGTGCCGGGCGCCCGGGTGCAGGAGGCCGACCATCGGCACGGTGTCGGTCGGGCTGTTGTCCTGCGTGGCCCACCGGTGGGTGACGTCCAGGTCCGGGAAGTGCTCGGTGGCCCAGGAGGTGAGGCGTTCGAAACCGGCCCGCGGGTCGCCCGTGCCCGGCGTGAAGTGCTCACCTGTGACGATGAGCAGACGCCGGTCCCCTTCGTACGGTGCCGTGCGCACCGAGCGGGTGTTCTCGTCCGGCGTGATGAACATTCCGTCCGGGTCCTGGTCCGCGGGGATCGGCCCGGCGACGACCAGCTCGCGCTTCGGCGTCAGCCGGGTGAACAGCAGGGCCCGGTCGAAGATCGGGTAGTGCGTCGCGACGACGACGTCCCGGGCCCGCACCGTCGCCCCGGTCGTGGTCGACAGCCGGCACGGCTCGCTCTCGTCCAGGCCGAGGACCGTGGTGTCCTCGAAGATCCGCCCGCCGTGTTCGACCAGGTCGGCGGCGAGGGCCAGCAGGTACTTGCGCGGGTGGAACTGGGCCTGGCCGGTGACCCGGACCGCGCCGGCCACCGGGAAGGGCAGCCCGGTCTCCTCCACGAACGCGGCGGGCAGCCCGGCCTCGGCGGCCGCCCGTGCCTCGGCGCGCAGCTCGTCGACCCGGCCCGGGTCGCACGCGTACGTGTAGGCGCTCCTGGTCTCCCAGTCGCAGTCGATGCCCAGTTCCTCGGCGATCCCGGCCGCGCGTTCGATCGCCTCGGACTGGGAGCGGGCGTACAGGCGCGCGCCCTCGGGACCGCGGGTGCGGCGCAGCTTGTCGTAGACGAGCGTGTGCAGGGCGGTGACCTTGGCGGTGGTGTGCCCGGTGACACTGGCGGCGACCCGCCCGGCCTCCAGCACCGCCACGCTCCGCCCGGCCCGCGTCAGCTCCCACGCCGTGCACAGTCCGGCGATCCCGGCGCCGATCACGGCCACGTCGACGTCCAGGTCCTCCGTCAGGGCCGGATGGCGGCCGTCCGGTGCGGTTTCCAGCCAGTAGGAGCTCCTGACCTGCTGCTTCTCGCTCATGAACCATCGGGTACCCCCCACGGCCCGCTTCAGTGTCCGGTGTGTCGCTTTACAGAAGGGGCCGACAGGACTAACGTACAACCAAATGGTTGTAGATGAGTTGAACGACGAGACGGTGGACCGGCTGTTCCACGCCCTGGCCGACACCACGCGCCGGGACATACTGCGCCGCTGCGTGCGCGGGGAGCTGTCGGTCTCGCGGCTGGCCGAGGCCTATCCGATGAGTTTCGCGGCGGTGCAGAAGCACGTCGCGGTGCTGGAACGGGCCGGTCTCGTCAGCAAACAGCGCAGCGGACGGGAGCAGCTCGTGCGCACCGATCCCGACGCGGTGGGCCGCGCCCGGCAGGCCCTCGACGAGCTCGAGTCGGCATGGCGCGGACGCGTGGACCGGATGGCCCGGCTGCTCGCGGAGGAGCCCGGTACCGCAGAGCCGCAAGTCCCCGGTATCGAAGAGAACAACACCCCGGAAGGACCCGAGAGATGAGCGTCACCAGTGTCGACAAGGACCTCGACAACCTCACCCTCAGCCTGATCGCCGACTTCGCCGCCCCCGTGGAGCGGGTGTGGCAACTGTGGGCCGACCCGCGGCAGCTGGAGCGCTGGTGGGGCCCGCCGACCTACCCGGCGACCGTGGAGCAGCACGACCTGACCCCCGGCGGAGAGGTCACGTACTTCATGACCGGCCCGGAGGGCGACCGGTACCGCGGCTGGTGGCGCGTCTCCTCGGTCACCCCGCCGACGGCCCTGGAGTTCACCGACGGCTTCGCCGACGACGACGGAAAGCCCAAGGACGACATGCCGACCATGTCCGTGACGGTGCGGCTCAGCGAACACGGCAGCGGCACGCGGATGGAGATGCGCTCCCTGTTCGACTCCCGGGAGCAGATGGAACAGCTGATCACCATGGGCATGGAGGAGGGCCTGAAGGAGGCCGTCGGCCAGATCGACGCCCTGCTGGCCGCCTGACCGCCCGGATCAGGAGCGACCGTCCACTTCAGGCCCGGCCGCCCCGGTCAGGACTCCCGCAGCAGCCGCTTCCGGCTCTCCGCCACGTCGAAGTCCGCCTCCGGATACCGCGGATCCAGCTCCCGCAGATGCTCCAGGAGGAGGGTGCTGACCGCCCAGTTGCGGTACCACTTGCGGTCGGCCGGGACCAGGTACCAGGGCGCGTCCGAGGTGCCGCAGCGCTCCAGGGCCACCTCGTAGGCCTCCTGGTACGCGGGCCACAGGGCGCGGTCGTCGATGTCGGACGGGGCGAACTTCCAGCGCTTCTCCGGCCGGTCGAGGCGTCTGAGCAGGCGGCGGCGCTGCTCGTCGTAGGAGATGTGCAGGAAGCACTTGATCAGGGTCACGCCGTCGTCGGCGAGGGACCGCTCGAAATCGTTGATCCGCTCGTAGCGGCTGTCGACCACGGCACGTGGCGCGAGGTTCCGGACGCGGGCGACCAGGACGTCCTCGTAGTGCGAGCGGTCGAAGATGCCCAGTTCACCTGGGAGCGGGAGCGCCTTCTCCACGCGCCACAGGAAGGGGTGCGCGCGCTCCTCGGCGGTCGGTGCCTTGAACGCCGTGATCCGGCAGCCGGCCGGGTTGAGCTGCCCGATGACGTGCTTGACCGTGCCGCCCTTGCCGCTGGTGTCCATGCCCTGGAGGACCAGCAGGACGCGGCGCCGGTCGCCCGCGGTGCTCGCCGCCCACAGCCGTTCCTGAAGGCCGGCGAGCTGCTCGCCGATCCGGGCCGCGGCGGCCTTGCCCGCCGCCTTGCCGTCCGGGCAACCGGGGGTGGCGGCGGCGTCGTGACGGGACAGGTCGACCGGCTCACCGCCCGGGACGCGCAGCCGCTCCCGCAGCGAGGTCCCGCGCCCGGCCTTCTTGGCCCTGTCCTTCCCCGCCGTGTCCTTCTCCGGTTCGTCCCTCTCCGGCTTGTCCTTCTCCGGTTCGTCCTTCTCCGCCACCGGGCTCCCTTCCGTTCCCCGAGCCTCGATCGTCCGCCGGGCGCCGGGTTCCGCACCCGGCGCCCGGCGGGAACAGAGCCGCGCCTACCGGCGCCAGGGGCCCGTCACCGCGAACGTGGTGCCGGGCCGGTAGCAGTTGACGTACATCGTGTCGCCGTCGGGCGAGAACGTCACCCCGGCGAACTCACCCCACTCGGGCTCCTCAGGGGTGCCGATGGCCTGCCGGTTGCGGGCCATCGCGTACACCTCGCCGCGCCGGGTCACGCCGTAGACGTGCTGGGCGCCTTCGCCGTCCTCGCAGACCATCAGTCCGCCGCTGGGCGCCAGGCAGATGTTGTCCGGGGACTCTCCCGGCTTCTGAATGTCGGTGTCCGGGCCGAAGACGATCACCAGGGTCAGCCGGCGCCGGTCCGGGTCGTAGCGCCAGACCTGCCCGAAGTGGTCGGCCGCCGACCCCTCCGCGCTGCGGGCGAACGACGACACGAAGTACACCGACCGGCCGCCCCAGTAGCAGCCCTCCAGCTTCTGCGCGTGCGTGATGCCCTCGGGGCCGAAGTCCTGGAGCCGGATCGGCGTCTGCGCGGCCTGCGGGTCCGGTACGTCCACCCACTCGACGCGGTCGAACTCGGCGCCGATGTCCTGGACGGAGGACAGGTCCGGCACGCCGGGCACGCGCATGGCCTGGAGCCGGCCGCCCGCGCGCAGCGAACCCCGCCCGCCCAGCGGCCTGTCCGGCAGGAAGCGGTAGAAGAGGCCGAAGGGCCTCTGGAAGGCGTCCTCGGTCTCGTACACCACGCCCCGCCGGGGATCGACGGCGATCGCCTCGTGCTGGAAGCGGCCCATCGCGGTCAGCGGTACGGCCCCCGTGCGGCGTGGGTCGACCGGGTCGACCTCGAAGATGAAGCCGTGGTCCTTGGCGTAGCCGGCGGTGCCCGCCTTGTCCTCGGTCTCCTCGCAGGTCAGCCAGGTGCCCCACGGGGTGGGACCGCCCGCGCAGTTCACGGCCGTGCCGGCGATCGCGACGCGTTCCGACAGGACCCTGTTGCGGGAGTCCAGCGTCAGGGCCGTGCAGCCGCCCTTTCCGGCCGGGTCGTAGGTGAGGCCCTCGATGGCCGGGACCGGGACCTTGCCGTCGGCGCGGTTCTCGTGGTTGCGGACCAGATGGACCCGGCCGCCTCTGCCCGGGAAGGCCGACATGCCGTCGTGGTTGGAGGGGACCTTGCCCTCGCCGGAGCGGAGCGGGTCTCCCTCGCGGGAGAGGACCCGGTAGCTGAAACCTTCCGGCAGGTCGAGTATGCCCTTCGGGTCGGGGACGAGCGGGCCGTAGCCGTCGTGGCCGAGGGTCTGGGCGGCGGCGGTGCCGGTGAAGAGTTCGGACAGGGCACCGGAGAACGCGATCCCGACGCCGAGGGCGCCCGTCCCGGCGAGCACCTGACGGCGTGTGGCGAATCGACCGGTTTTGGTCATGGCGAAACCTTCCTGCTGGCGGACAGGAACTGTGATCCCGCTGTGTCTATCACCTGCTGCGGGCCGCGGGAACCACGCGCGTAGCGCGGGTCACTGCTCGACCGCGTGCCGCAGCTCGTCGATGGCCTGTTCTGTCGTGTCGACGGGTTGTTCCGCCGGTGCCGGTGCCGGTGCCTGCTGGGTCCCTTCCCGCTGGGCCCCTTCCTGGTGGCCCCTTTCCAGGAACCGCAGGAGCTCCACCGGGATGGGCAGCACCAGCGTGGAGTTCTTCTCCGCCGCCACGGCCATGACCGTCTGGAGCAGGCGGAGCTGGAGCGCGGAGGGCGTGTCGGCCATCTGGTGAGCGGCCTGTGCCAGCTTCTTGGAGGCCTGGTACTCGGCGTCGGCGTTGATCAGCCGGGCCCGCCGCTCCCGGTCGGCCTCGGCCTGGCGGGCCATGGAGCGCTTCATCGTGTCCGGCAGGGACACGTCCTTGATCTCCACGCGGTCGATGGTCACGCCCCACTCCACGGCCGGGCTGTCGATCATCAGCTCCAGGCCCTGGTTGAGCTTCTCCCGGTTGGACAGCAGGTCGTCCAGTTCGCTCTTGCCGATGATCGAGCGCAGGGAGGTCTGGGCCATCTGGGAGACCGCGAAGCGGTAGTCCTCGACGTTGACGATCGCGGCCGCCGGGTCCACGACCTTGAAGTACACGACCGCGTCGACCCGCACGGTCACGTTGTCGCGGGTGATGCCCTCCTGGGCGGGCACCGGCATGGTCACGATCTGCATGTTGACCTTACGCAGCCGTTCCACCGCGGGGATGATGAGGTTGAACCCGGGCCGCCGCACCTCCCCGTGCAGCCGTCCGAGCCGGAACACGACCCCGCGCTCGTACTGCTTGACGACCCGCGCCGCCGAGGCCAGATACACCAGCGCCCCGGCTCCGGCCGCCACTACCGCCCCGATCAGCTCTTCGACCATGCCGACCTCCCCGTCCAGAGGTCCGTTTCGTCTGTTCCTGTAACGATATGCCCGTACTCGGGGTCGGGGCCATGCCTTGCGGGGCCCGGGCAGTGCCTCGGGGGCCGGGCCGCACACGCGAAGGTCCGGGGCGCGCCTCTCGGGCGCGCCCCGGACCAGGGGTTGTCGGCGTTCCGGCTACGTCGCTAGGCGGCCGTGACCTTCTCGGCCTCCGGCGAGGTCTCGCACTCCGTGACCTTCACCGGCTCCGTGCCCGTCGCGCTGTGGCGCTCGGCCCAGCTCTCCAGGGCCGTGCGGCAGGCGTGGTCGAGGTGGTGCAGACCCGAGAGGTCCAGCTCGACCGGGCGGTCCTGCGGCAGGGCCTCCAGGCTGTCGAGGATCTTCGGCAGCCGCAGGAACGTCGCGTTGCCCGACAGGTACGCCTGGATGGGACCGGCGCCCTTGTCTATGACCTCCAGCTTCACGTGCGAGGCCTCCCAGGCGGTCTTGACGACCGACAGGGCCAGACCGATCAGGACGCCCTCGAACATGTTCACCGCGACGATCGACACGGCCGTGACCACGAGGATCAGCGCCTCGCCCTTGTGGGCCCGCCACAGCGCCACGACCTGGCGGAACGGGATCAGCTTCCAGCCCGCGTGCACCAGGATGCCGGCGAGGGCGGGCAGCGGGATCAGCGCCAGGGCCCACGGCATCGCGGCGGCGAACAGCAGCAGCCACACGCCGTGCAGCACACGCGACGCCTTGGTCTTCGCGCCCGCGTTGACGTTGGCCGAGCTGCGGACGATCACCGCGGTCATGGGCAGCGCGCCGAGCAGACCGCACACGGTGTTGCCCGCGCCCTGGGCGATCATCTCCTTGTTGTACTGGGTGCGCGGACCGTCGTGAAGCCGGTCCACGGCCGCCGCGCTGAACAGGCTCTCCGCGGAGGCTATGAGCGCGAACGCGATGATCGTGCCCCAGATGGCCGGGCCGGCCAGCTCGCCGAGGGCGTCGGTCCCGGGCGGCTGGATGACGCCGAGCAGGCCCTCCACCTCGACCGTGGCGACCGGCAGGCTGAGGGCGAGCGTGGCGACCGTGGCCAGGACCACCGCCGCGAGGGCGCCCGGCACGGACTGCACGGCCTTCGGCAGCTTCTTCCACAGCACGATGACGGCGATGGTGCCCGCACCGATCGCGAGCGAGATCAGAGCCTCGGTGCTGCCCAGGGCGTCGGCGAACGCCCCCGGCAGCCCCACGATCTTGCCGATACCGGTCTCCGGGGCCTTCAGGCCCGCCGCCGCGTAGATCTGCCCGGCGATGATCACCAGACCGATGCCGCAGAGCATGCCCTCGACGACGGAGACGGATATCGCCCTGAACCAGCGGCCGATGCCGAGGAAGCCCATGGCGAGCTGGAGCAGACCGGCCATCAGCACGATCACGCCGAGTGAGGCCACCCCGAACTCGCTGACGGCCTCGAAGACCAGCACGGTCATACCGGCGGCGGGCCCGGACACCTGGAGGCTGCTGCCCTTCATGAGCCCGGTGACGAGGCCGCCCACGATGCCGGTGATCAGGCCGAGTTCGGCCGGGACGCCGGAGGCGACGGCCACGCCGATGCAGAGCGGCACGGCGACCAGGAAGACGACGATGGAGGCGAGGAAGTCCTGCCTCAAGTAAGGGAACTTGGTCATGGCGTCCCTCACAGGGTCTCGAAGGTGTCGGTCTCCGCGTGGTGTTGCCACACGGTTCCGGTGTGCACTTCGTAGAACCAGGCGTGCAGGCCGAGTCGGCCCTCCGCCAGCCGGCGCTCGACGCACGGGTAGGACCGCAGTCGCAGCACCTGGGTGAGGACGTGGTTCTGCACGGCTTCGGCGACCGTCGGGTCCGTCGGGTCCTCGCACTTGGGCTGGTCGGCGGCGTGCGCGAGCCAGTCGCGCACCGCCGGTACGGCGGCGAGGTCGTCGCCCCGTACCACCGCGCCCACGGCACCGCAGTGCGAGTGGCCGCAGACCACGATGTCCTTGACGCCGAGGACTTCCACGGCGTACTCGATGGTGGCCGCCTCGGACGTGGGGTGCTCCAAGGCGTGCGGGGGGACGATGTTGCCGGCGGTGCGCAGCTCGAAGAGCTCGCCGGGCCGGGCGCCCGTGATCAGGGCCGGTACGACCCTGGAGTCGGAGCAGGTGATGAACAGGACGTCGGGGGACTGACCCTCGGCGAGGCGGGCGAACTCCTCAGGGCGCTGTCCGAACATGCGGGCGTTGTCGATGAGGGGTTGCATGAGTGTGTGACTCCTCCTGGCGCGCAGTGGGGGCGCGTCGGACGGGCATGACAGAGGTGGGGGATGGAACTGCTCTGTTCCTCAGCAGCGGAAGACCTGAAGTGCTGCCGGTGTGTGCGACGTCGAGGATCTCGACGTGCGTTCGTGCGCGACGCCGGGTGTGACCCGTTCCGATGCTGTCGGCGGGATGTGCCTCAGCAGCGGCCGGTCGGGTGCCGATGGCGCCGAGTCGGCGCTGTGGAACCGGTCGCGGGTCCGCAAGGGGCCGGTCGGGCCCCCGTGGTGTCCGGCGCGGCAGGTCGCTATCTCGTCGCGCAGGGCCTTCCCGGAGAGCTTGGTTCCGGGGCGCGAGGACGCGCCGGTCGGTTCAGTTCCGGGCTGAGCTTTGGCCTCGACTTCACGGGGCGTGTGCGCGGATGCGAAGGACGCCGTCGGTGCGAAGAACTGGAGGGCGAGCAGGACGGCGGCGAGGATCGAAACCACGGTCCGTGCCGTCGTACCTCGGTGCATGCGCCCCCCTTCAGGTGATTCGCACATCTAGCGCTGACCAACACTTGGTCAATGACTGGTCAAGAAACACGTTAACCCCGCAAAGCCATTTGCAGGGTTAACTTAACGTTGCAAGCTGAAGAGAGCCTGAAAACCGTACGTGGGCTGGCTGGAACCAACCCTTGCCGTACGGCATTTGGCGCGATATTGGGGTTGTGGTTACCGGAGGTTCGTCAACTTGGCCGCGTCGCGGGCCAGGGCGGTGAGCCGGGAGATGGCCCGGAAGTACTTCTTGCGGTAGCCGCCGTTCAGCATCTCGTCGCTGAAGAGCTGGTCGAAGGGCAGGCCCGAGGCCAGCACGGGCACTTCGCGGTCGTAGAGCCGGTCCGCGAGGACGACGAGCCGCAGTGCCGTCGACTGGTCGGGAACCGGCCGCACGCCGGTGAGGCAGACGGCCTTGATTCCGTCGGTCAGGGCGCCGTACCGGCTGGGGTGGACGCGGGCCAGATGGTCCAGGAGGGGCGAGAACGCGTCGAGGGAGGCGCCCTCGGTGGCGTGCGCCGCCTTGGTCACCTGTTCGTCGGAGTACGGCGGCGGTGCCTCGGGCAGGCCGCGGTGGCGGTAGTCCTCGCCGTCGATGCGCAGGGCGCGGAAGTGGGCCGACAGGCCCTGGATCTCGCGCATGAAATCGGCCGCGGCGAACCGGCCCTCGCCGAGCTTGCCGGGCAGCGTGTTGGAGGTGGCGGCGAGCGCGACGCCCGCGTCGACGAGTTTGCCGAGCAGGGTGGAGACCAGGACGGTGTCGCCGGGGTCGTCGAGCTCGAACTCGTCGATGCACAGCAGCCGGTGGCCGGACAGGGTCTGGACGGTCTGCTGGAACCCGAGGGCGCCGACCAGGTTGGTCAGCTCCACGAAGGTGCCGAACGCCTTGAGTTCGGGCTCGGCCGGGGTGGCGTGCCAGAGGGACGCCAGCAGGTGCGTCTTGCCGACGCCGTAACCGCCGTCGAGGTAGACGCCGCGCGGGCCGGCCGGGGCCTTCTTCGGCGCCTTGCCGAACCCGAACAGCCGCCGCTTGCCGGAACCGCCCGCTCCTCGGTCGAGACCCGCCGCGAAGCCCTCCAGGACCTGGACGGCCTCCGTCTGGCTGGGCTGGTTCGGGTCCGGGATGTACGTGCTGAAGCGGACCGAGTCGAACCGCGGCGGCGGCACCATCTCGGCGACCAGCCGGTCCGCGGGAACACGCGGCTCACGGGCGCACAGGGAGAGCGGGGCCGGGTCGGTTATGGGGCCGGTTCCGGAAGGGGCAGGGGAGGAGGACACGGTTCACCATGCTACGGGGCGTGGAACACTGCACGGCATGCGACGTCTGTTCCCTGTGATCGATGAAACAGCAGCTCCGGACTCGGGTGGGA
>NZ_NGFN01000243.1 GCF_002148965.1 Streptomyces swartbergensis
GGGCAGTGGGCTGATGCCGTTCCTCTCGCTCGTCGCGGTGGTCGTCCTGCTGTTCACCGCCCGCTATCCGCGGCACCTGTTCGACTTCCTGCTCGGCCTCGCCCGCTGGTGCGCCCGCGTGACCGCGTACGCCGCCCTGATGACCGACCGGTACCCGCCGTTCCGCCTCGACATGGGCGGACAGGAGCCCCCTGCCCCAGAGCCACTGACCAAGAGCCCCTGACCGAGGGTCCTGGCCAAGGGCTCCCGACCCGGGGCCGCCCCTGGCAAAGGCCTCAATCCCCGGCGGAGGGGTTTCCTCCCGCTCTACGCTCCTCCGCATGACGGTCAGACGAGCATTACAGGTGATCATGGTCATCGCCCTGGCCCTCGCGGGGGCGGTCCAGGGCGGGGTGAGCTCCGCGCAGGCCGAGGACGGCGGGCGGCAGCTCCTGTTCTACAACCACGCCTACGGCGTGCTCGACCGGGAGACCGCCGACGCCATCGAGCACTCCGCCTTCCTGAGGGACTTCGCCAACTTCCAGGTCCGCACCACGACCGGTGCCGGCGGGCAGACCTGGACCGGCCGCTATCTGATGGGCCGCGAGACCTACCTCGAGCTGTTCGGGACCGGCGACCTCCCCGGCAAGGACGGCACCCTCGGCGCCACCGGCATGGGCGTCTCGACCGAGCGGGAGGGCGACCTGGCGAGGGTGACCACGCGGCTGCGCGAACTGGGGATCAGCGACCCCGTCGAGTTCCGGCAGACCCGGGACTTCGGCGACGGCGTCCCGGTGCCCTGGTTCGACGCCGTCTTCACCACCGAGCAGTACGACCTCTTCGGCGCCTGGGGCATGGAGTACCGGCCGGAGTACTTCGCCGACCCGCGCGGCAACACCGAGCCCGCCGCGTACCCCGGCGACGTGGGCCGGGAGCGCTACCTGTCCGACGGCTACCGCGACCGCCTGATGCGGGACGTGACCGGCATCCGGCTCGCGGTGACCGCCCGGGACCTCGCCAACACGGTGCCGCTGCTCAAGGCCGGCGGGTTCACCGTACGGTCCCTGCCCGACGGGGGCGCCGTCGCGAAGGGCGGCGGCACCACGCTGCGGTTCGACGCCGTGCCGCTCGACCAGGTGGGTCTGCGGCAGGTCGAGATGTCGCTGGACAGGCCGGTGTCGTACCGGCACGAGGAGCGGATCGGTCACTCGGCCCTCGTCGTGGGCCCGGGATCCCGTGCCGTGTGGACCTTCGCAGACCAGGACCGGCCGAGTCACTCCAGGTGACGAAGCCCTGGCCCGGGACGCGGCTCAGCCGCCGCTGCCGTACGGCCGCGTGATGATCTCCAGTCGGTGGCCGTCGGGGTCGTCGAAGTACGCCCCCCGGCCGCCGTCGTGGTGGTTGATCTCGCCGGGACGGCTGTGGAACGGATCCGCCCAGTACGTCAGACCGGCCTCCTGGATCCGGGCGAAGATCTGGTCGAACTCGTCCTCCGAGACGAGGAAGGCGTAGTGCTGCGGCGTGATGGCGCCGGGGCTGTCCATGTAGTCGAGCGTCACGCCGTTGGGGATCTCGACCGGGAGGAACGGGCCGTAGGGCGGGCTCACGTCCAGTCCCAGGATGTCGGCGAGGAACCGGGCCGAGACGCGCTTGTCGCGCGCGGCGACGATGGTGTGGTTCAGCTGCACGGTCATGGCGGGCCTCCCCTGACGTACCTGGCGAACCCCTTGGTGCACTCCCCCACGTGTACCCCGCGGGCACCTCCTCGTGCATTCGTGCATCAAGAACGCCCTGAGGGCCCCGGCGCGCTGCCGGGGCCCTCAGGGCGGATGCGAAGCCGTCGGTCTCCGCTGGAGCCGTCGGACTCAGATGGAGCCGTCGGACTCAGATGGTCGCGGTGTCGATCACGAACCGGTAGCGCACGTCGCTGGCGACCACCCGCTCGTAGGCCTCGTTGATCTGGTCACCGCGGATCAGCTCGATCTCGGCACCGAGGCCGTGCTCGGCGCAGAAGTCCAGCATCTCCTGGGTCTCCGCGATGCCGCCGATCATGGAACCGGCGAGGCTCTTGCCGCCGCCGATCACCGAGAAGAGGTTGAGGGCGATGGGCTCCTCGGGGGCGCCGACGTTGGCCAGCGTGCCCTCGGTCTTCAGCAGCGAGAGGTAGGCGTTGAAGTCCAGCGGCGCCGAGACCGTGGAGACGATCAGGTCGAAGGTGCCGGCCAGCTCCTCGAAGGTCTTCGGGTCGCTGGTGGCGTAGTAGTGGTCCGCGCCCAGCTTCAGGCCGTCCTCCCGCTTGCGCAGGGACTGCGACAGCACGGTCACCTCGGCGCCCAGCGCGTGCGCGATCTTCACGCCCATGTGGCCGAGGCCGCCCAGGCCGACGATCGCGACCTTCTTGCCGGGGCCGGCGCCGAAGCGCTTGAGCGGGGAGTAGAGGGTGATGCCGGCGCACAGCAGCGGCGCGGCGACGTCGAGGGAGAGGCCGTCGGGGATGCGGACGACGAAGTTCTCGTCGACGACGACCTTCTGCGAGTAGCCGCCGTAGGTGGGCTCGCCGTCCTTGCCTATGCCGTTGTACGTCGGGACGTTGCCCTTGACGCAGTACTGCTCGCGTCCGGCCTTGCAGTTCTCGCACTCGCGGCAGGAGTCGACCATGCAGCCGACGCCCACGCGGTCGCCGACGGCGAACTTCGTGACGCCCGGACCGACCTCGGAGACGACACCGGCGATCTCGTGGCCGGGGACCATCGGGAAGATGCCCTCGCCCCAGCCCTCGCGGGCCTGGTGGATGTCGGAGTGGCAGATTCCGGCGAACTTGATGTCGATCAGGACGTCGTACTCGCCGACCTGGCGGCGTTCGATGGTGGTGCGCTCCAGCGGAGCCTTGGGCGCGGGGGCGGCGTACGCAGCAACAGTGGTCATGCCGGGGGTTCTCCTAGCGGGGTTCCGTGCCCGGCTGCCTTCTGATGTTCCGACCGGGCACGATCACCACCGTGCCAGACCCGCGAGCGTCTACCCAGACCACGGTTTTGCGTACGCACAGCGTGCGTACCACTGGCGGGGTCAGGCTCGTGTGCGTACGACCGTGAATACTGGAGGGCATGGACGAACAGCCCGAACCCGTACAGGAGCCCGCACCTCAGACCGGCGGGGGCCTGGACCGGCGTGCCGAGCTCAGTGAGTTCCTGCGCACCCGGCGCGCCCGGCTGAAGCCGGAGGACGTGGGGCTGCCCGACTTCGGGCGGCGGCGGGTTCCGGGGCTGCGCCGTGAGGAGCTGGCGCAGCTTGCCGGGGTGTCCGTGGCGTACTACACGCGGCTGGAGCAGGGCAACGGGCGCAACGTCTCGGCGGAGGTGCTGGACGCGATCGCGCGCGCCCTGCGGCTGACCGGCGCCGAGCACGCCCACCTGACGCACCTGGCGAAGCCGAAGCAGCACAAGAAGAAGCAGGCGGCGCGCACCCAGCAGGTACGGCCGGCGCTGCGGCACCTGCTGGACTCGATCGACTCCGTCCCGGCGTACGTCGTCGGGCGCCGCTCGGACATCCTGGCCTGGAACCGGATGGCCGCGGCCCTCTTCGGCGACTGGGGGGAGCTGCCGGCGCCGGAGCGGAACTGGGCGCGGCTGGCGTTCCTCAGGCCCGACTACCGCGAGCTGTTCGTCGAGTGGGACCAGAAGGCGGCCGACATCGTCGGCTTTCTGCGCATGGACGCGGGCTGCCATCCGGACGACCCGAAGCTGTCCGCCCTGGTGGGCGAGCTCTCCGTGAAGAGCGAGGAGTTCCGCCGGCTGTGGGCCGCTCACGACGTCAAGGAGAAGAGCTACGGCGTCAAGCGGATGCGGCACCCGCTGGTCGGCGACCTGACCCTGTCCTTCGAGACGTTCCGCCTGGTCGACGAGTCCGAGCACGCCCTGATCACGTACCACGCGGAACCGGGCTCCCCGTCGGCGGAGGCGCTGCGGCTGCTGGCGAGCTGGGGCGCGGACGCGACCCGGGCGGGGACCGGTACGCCGGCTCAGTGAACGCGAGGGGCCCGCCGGAAGCCGAGGCTTCCGACGGGCCACTCACTGACAGGCACTACAGCTCACCCCGCGGGCGAGCCCTGCGGCGCAGGACGGCTTACTTGCCGTAGTAGGCGTTGTAGATCGAGACCGTCGACTTGTTGCCCTTCTTGTCGGCGATCTTGGCGTGGAAGGAGATGGCCTTCCCCTTCGCCGGGTTCTTGAAGCTGACCTTGCCCTTCTTGACGGTGAGCTTCTTCCAGGTCTTGCCGTAGTCGTACGACACGTACACCGACAGCGACTTCAGGTTGCTGCCCTTGGCCGCGCCCTCGACGGTGACCGGGACGCTGACCGCCTTGCCGGCCGGGACCTTGCTGTCCAGGCCCGTGGCCGCGTTGAAGCGGGCCGTGGAGGCGGGCAGCTGCGTGAGGTCGGCGGTCTTCTTGGAGCGGAACGTCCAGCTCGCGTCGATGCGGGTGGAGGCCGCCGCGACCTTGACGCTGCGCTTGACCGACGTCGTCAGCTTGTACTCGGCGTCACCGGCCGGGACCTTGAACTGCTTCTCGCCGAACAGCGGGTCGTCGTTGCTGCCGACCTTCTTGCCGTTGCGGTACAGCGTCGTGTCGACCGCGGAGAAGGTCGAGTAGCCCGCGTTGCCCTTGCCGTCCGCGAACAGCGGCAGGGAGCCGAAGAGGTCGTTGCCCTCACGGAAGATGCCGAAATCGCTGTTGATGCGCGGTCCGAAGACGGCCGTGTTGACGGTCTTCGAGTAGGTCTTGCCGGCGGCGTACTTCTGCGTGCCCAGCGTGTAGCCGGCCTCGTCGACCGGGAAGCCGTCCGCGTCCACACCGCCGTACTGGTTGAAGTCGAGCTGCCACCTCACGCCGCCCGTGGCGGACAGGTGCAGCGTCCGCGTGCCGGGCAGGGACTGCTCGATGCCGATCGAGGAGGCGCCGCTGCTCCACGGCAGCCAGCCCACCGCGTTGATCGAGCCCTTCTTGCCCTTCGCAGCGGCCCCGAGGCCCGCCTTCACCGTGGCGAGCTCGCTCGCCTTGTAGTGCTTGGTGTAGCCGGTGGCGAGCTGCTTGACCTTGCCGCCGCCGGTGACGTCGTACTGCTCCTTGGCACCCTTGGACCAGTGGCCGTCCCACTGCTGGGTCACCGAACCGTCGGTGATCTGCGGGCCGACGTGCGCGGTGCGGATGTCGGCGAAGGAGTCGAGCATCCAGCCGAAGCCGTAGCTGGAGTCCTTCGTCTCCACCGTGTAGTCGGCCATGGCGAACTCCGACTTGACGGCCTTGTCCGGCACGGTGATGTCGACCGGCTTGGCCTTGCGGGCGTCCAGCGTGACCGTCGTGTTCTTGGTGACGGTCATCTTGGGCTGGGCCAGCCAGTCGGCGCCCTGGAAGTTCTCCGGGTCGTCGCCCGCGTAGACGTTCGTGTTGAGGATGTAACCGCCCTTGGGCACACGGGTGGTGACGGTGCCGTCCTCGTCGTACGGCGAGAAGAACTTGCCCTTGCCCAGGCCGGAGACGGCGGCCAGGTCGGCGCTGTAGTTCTTGGTGGGCTTGCCGTCACGGCCGAGGAACTTCAGCGTGACGTCGTACGACTCGACCTCGCGCTGCACGGCGGCGGCCGTGCGGACGGTCTGGCCGCCGCCCGTCGCCGTCACGTACGACGAGTAGGCGCCGTCGAGCGTGCCGCCCAGCTTGGTGTTCACGGTGAACGGGACGGAGGCCTTGCCGCCGGCCGGGACGGTCACCGAGGTGGCGCCGAGCTTGAAGAAGCCGGCCGGGGCGGCCTGGCCCTTGGGGTTGGCGGCGGTCGACGTCAGCTTCAGCGTGACGGCCTTCGTACCGAGGTTGCGGTACGTCAGTTCCTTGGTGACCGGCTTGTCGTCGGTGTGCGGCCACTGCTGGACGCCGAAGCTCACCGAGGACGGGTTGGCGATCACGGACTGCTCGATGGCCTTGTCGACCTGGATACGGCCCGAACCCTGCTGGAACGGCGTGTACTTGCCGCCCTTCGTGGAACCCGTGAGGGCGCCCTTCAGCTCGGGGTACTTCCACTCCGGGTGCTGCTGCTTCAGCAGCGCCGCGGCGCCCGCGACATGCGGGGTCGCCATCGACGTGCCGGAGATCGTCATGTAGCCGGCCGGCTTCTCGCCGACCTCGGCGGCTATCTGGTTGCCGGGGGCGGAGGCCGCGGTGATGTCCACGCCGGGCGCGGTCACGTCGGGCTTGAGGGCGCCGTCCATGCCGGGGCCACGGCTGGAGAAGGAGGCCAGCACGTCCTTGTCGTCGACCGCGCCGACGGTCAGGGCCGCGGCGGCGCTGCCCGGGGAGCCGATGGTCTGGTCGCCGAAGTCGCCCTCGTTGCCGGCCGCGATGGCGAACAGGATGCCCTTCTCCTCGGACAGCTTGTTCACCGCCGCTTCCAGCGGGTCGATCGCGGGCGTGTCGCCGCCGCCCAGGCTCATGTTGACGACGTCGGCGCCCTCCGCGGCGGCCCACTCGATGCCGGCGAGGACCTCGGAGTCGCTGCCGAATCCGCCGTCGTCGAGCACCTTGCCGTTGATGATCTTCGCGCCGGGCGCGACGCCCTTGTACTTGCCGCCGGACTTCGCGCCCGTACCGGCCGCGATGGAGGCGACGTGCGTGCCGTGGCCGACCTTGTCGGTCGTGTCGGGCGAGGTGGTGAAGTTCTTGGCGCCGATCACCTGGCCCTTGAGGTCGGGGTGGGTGGCGTCGACACCGGTGTCCAGGACGGCGATCTTCACGCCCTTGCCGTCGTAGCCGGCGGCCCACGCCTTGGGGGCGCCGATCTGCGGGACGGACTTGTCGAGGCTGGCCTTGCGGACGCCGTCGAGCCAGACGTGCGCGATGCCGGAAGCGGTCTTGTCGCCGTTGGTGACCGCGTCCCACAGTTCGGGCGTGTCCTCCTGCGGCGTCTGAACGGCGTCCGCGTTCACGGTCTTCAGAGAGTGGCTCAGCCGGCCCGCGTCGCGTACGTCGGCCTTGGTGGCCGCGGCGCTGCCCTGGTAGCCGACGATGACCTTCAGGCCCTTCTTCTGGGCCTTGCGGGTCGCGGACTTGTTGAGCTCGGTGACGTCGAAGAGCCGCTGGTCGAGCTTGCCGGTGGCGACCAGGCGGGCCGCGTCGGCCGGGATCACCAGCGTGTGGCCGTCGAGCTTGCGGATCTGGACGGGAATGTCCTCGCGTCCCTTGGCCCGCTCCAGGCCGACGACTCGGCCCTTGGCGTCCAGGACGACCCGGTCACCGGTGATCAGTGTGATGCGGTGCTTTGCGGTGACCGACGCCTGTTTCGCGGCTGCGGTCGTCTGCTCGCCGTTCGCCGACGCCGGGCTGGTCATACCCGCCGCCAGGGCCACGGCTGCAGCTGTGGCGACCGTGGCCGCGCACGCCCTTTTCACTTGTCTGCGCAAGTTTCCCCCTTGCAGAAGTACCGGGCGAATTCCCCGTTCACCCGGCCGGGGGTGGTCTCGTACGCATGGACGTACACCCCCCGGATTACGCAGTATGCCGACGGGTGATCAGGTACTCAATAGATGAGAGGAAGGTAAGAAATCCGTGGGCAGGCTGTTACACGGCTGCCGGAACTCCGTTACAGGACAAGGCGATTGCGCACGCGTGTTCTCCTTGACACAGAAACGGGGAGAAAACGGAAGCCGCCGCTCACCCCGGAATCGGGGCAGAGCGGCGGCTCTTGAGTGAAGCTACGGAGGCGTCAGACCGCCGAACCGGCCTTCCAGTCGGCCCAGCTCATGTTCCATCCGTTGAGCCCGTTGTCCGGCGCGATGGTCTTGTCGCCGGTGTTCTCGACGACCACCACGTCACCGATCATCGAGTTGCTGTAGAACCACGCCCCCGGGGTGCTCGGGTCGTCGGCGCCCTTCGCGTCCTGCAGACCGACGCAGCCGTGGCTCGTGTTCACGTTGCCGAAGATGGACTTCGCGCCCCAGTAGTTGCCGTGGATGAAGGTGCCGGAGCTGGACAGGCGGATGGCGTGCGGCACGTCCTTGATGTCGTACTCGCCCTTGCCGTCGTCGTCCGTGAAGCCCACGGTCGCGCCGTTCATGCGCGTCTCCTTGAACTTCTCGGACATCACCATGATGCCCTCGTAGGTCTTGTTCTCCGGCGAGCCGGCGGAGATCGGGATCGTCCGGACGACCTTGCCGTCCTGCGTGATCTTCATCTGCTTGGTCTTCGCGTCGACGTACGAGACCTGGTTGCGGCCGATCTTGAACGTGACCGTCTTCTGCTGGACGCCGTAGACGCCCTCGGCACCCTCGACACCGTCGAGCGCGAGCTTCAGCGTGACGGTGGAGCCTTCCTTCCAGTAGTCCTCGGGGCGGCAGTCCATGCGGTTGGCGTTGAACCAGTGGCAGGCGACCTCCTGGCCACTGGTCGTGCTGACCTTGATGCCCTTCTGGACGGCGGCCTTGTTGGTGATCGCCTTGTCGAAGTTGATCGAGACCGGCATGCCGACGCCCACCGTGGTGCCGTCGTCCGGGGTGAAGCTGCCGATGAAGCTGTTGGCCGGGGAGACCGTGGTGAACGAGGCGTTCTCGTGGGCGACGCGACCCTCGGAGTCCTTCGCCTCCGCCGCCAGCTTGTAGGTGGTGGACCGCTCCAGCTGCGTGCTGGGCTTCCAGCTGGTCTTGTCGGCGGATATCTGGCCGCTGACCTCCGTGCCGTCGGACGTCGTCATCTTGACGCTCGTGAGCGTGCCCTTGCTCACGGTGACGGCGGCGGAGTTGTTGATGGAGGCGTTGTCGGAGCCGTCCTCGGGGGTGATCTTGATCTGGGCCTCGGACGCCTTCTTGGCCGCGGCCTCGTCGACCTTCGACTGGGAGCTGTCGCCGCCGTCACTCCCGGAGGCGCTGTCACCACCGCCGGAACAGGCCGAGAGCATCAGCACTCCGCCGAGCAGTGCGGACGCGACCGTCAGGCCCTTGCGCCGCTTACTGACCGTCATCACACGCTTCTCCATCGTTGCCGATTTCCCCAAAACCCCGAATGTCCCCGTCGAAGTCCAAGTGCCCCCGTCAGGACCTGCGAGTCCTCACCGAGAACTTTCAACGCTACGACCGGTTCGTCCGGTTCCCCATGTCACGCACGTGTGGGGATCACCACGTCCGCGTCCGTCCGCTGCGCACGGGCGCGGACGGTGCGGACGAGGCCGGTGCGCCGCATGAGACGCAGAGACCCCGGACGACGGTTGCCGCCCGGGGCCACTATTTTCCCAAGTGCCTCAGCTGTCGCTCTCGTCGTCGCCATCATCCTCGTCGAGGTCCCACTCCGGCGAATCGGGGTCGTAGTCGATCCGCTCGCTGCTCCAGGAGGCCTGCTGGAGCTCCACCCCGGGCACCTGGCTGACCAGGTCGAACGGATCCACGAGGTACGCGAGGGCCTCGGCAGTGTCTTCCGTCACAGCGCCCTCGGCGTGGGCCCGTTCCGCCGTCGGCATCCCACCGTCGTCGGCGATCCGGCGCAGCGCGGCCTTGGTGATCCCGTCCGCGTCCTCGATTTCGAGAACGAGTTCCACCCGAAGCCGGACAAATCGTGATGTCTCTGGAGTGCTCATGGCGCGAGCGTACGACGAAGGCCTCCCGTGACTTTCCCGTGACCCGCGACTTTCACTAACATCGGCCCACACGGCCAATTCGCCAGCGCCACAAGGGGATCGATATTCCGTGTCATCAGCTCGCCGTCCGTTGCTGACCGCCACTGCCGCGGCGTCCCTGCTGGGCGCCCTGTGGTTCGTCCCGTCCGCCAACGCGACGTCGGACTCGCCGGTGAGAGACGCGGTCGCGGCGAGTCCGTCGCCGCAGGTCGCGGAGCAGGCGCGGATCGCGGCCACCACCGCGGGCGACTCCGTCACCGGCGCCGGCACCGGCGCCCGCCTCGCCGACACGGGCAGCTTCGACAGCACGCCGTACGTCCTCGGCGGCACGCTCTTCCTCACGCTGGGCGCGGGCTTCGTCGCGTACTCGGTCCGCCGGGAGCGGCTCGGCTTCTGACGTCACGCGGCCGGGGTCCTGCCGCTCGGCGGGACCCCGGCCGGCTGCTCTTACCGAAACGCAGCCCTTCTCCTACTGAAGCACCGTCTACCGAAGCGGGCCGGTGACGGTCTCCGCCGCGGCCAACAACCGCCCGTCGCGCACGAACGCGTCCGCCGCGGCCAGGTCGGGCGCCAGGAACCGGTCCGGTCCCGGACCCTGGACTCCCGCTTCCCGCAGGGCGTCGATGACCGCCCGCGTCGCCGGAGCCGGCGTCAGCCCCTCGCGCAGTTCGATCGCGCGCGTGGCGGCGTACAGCTCGACGGCCAGGACCCGGGTGAGGTTGTCGACGGCCGTGCGCAGCTTGCGCGCCGCCGACCAGCCCATCGAGACGTGGTCCTCCTGCATGGCGGAGGACGGGATCGAGTCGGCGGACGCCGGTACGGCGAGCCGCTTCAGCTCGCTCACCAGCGCGGCCTGCGTGTACTGAGCGATCATCAGGCCAGAGTCCACACCGGGGTCGTCGGCGAGGAACGGCGGCAGGCCGTGGCTGCGGTTCTTGTCGAGCAGCCGGTCGGTGCGCCGCTCGGCGATGGAGCCGAGGTCGGCGGCGGCGATGGCGAGGAAGTCCAGGACGTAGGCGACGGGCGCGCCATGGAAGTTGCCGTTGGACTCCACACGCCCGTCGGGCAGCACCACCGGGTTGTCCACCGCGGAGGCCAGCTCGCGGTCGGCGACCAGCCGGGCGTGGGCCATGGTGTCCCGCCCGGCCCCGGCGACCTGCGGGGCGCAGCGCACCGAGTAGGCGTCCTGGACGCGCGGAGCGTCGTCCTGGTGGTGGCCGGTCAGCCCCGAACCCTTCAGCACGGCCAGCATGTTGGCGGCACTGGCGGCCTGCCCCGGGTGCGGCCGGATGGCGTGCAGCTCGGGGGCCAGGACCTTGTCGGTGCCGAGCAGGGCCTCCAGCGACAGGGCGGCCGTGACGTCGGCGGACTTGTAGAGCGTGTCCAGGTCGGCCAGGGCCATGACCAGCATGCCGAGCATGCCGTCGGTGCCGTTGAGGAGGGCGAGGCCTTCCTTCTCGCGCAGTTCGACCGGCTGGATGCCGTGCGCGGCGAGGAGTTCGGCGGCCGGGCGTACGACACCGTCGGGGCCCTCGGCGTCGCCTTCCCCCATGAGCGCGAGCGCGCAGTGGGACAGCGGTGCCAGGTCGCCGGAGCAGCCGAGGGAGCCGTACTCGTGGACGACCGGGGTGATACCGGCGTTGAGGAGGTCGGCCATGGTCTGCGCGACCTCGGGCCGTACGCCGGTGTGCCCGGAGCAGACGGTCTTCAGCCGCAGGAACATCAGGGCGCGTACGACGTCCCGCTCCACCCGCGGCCCCATGCCGGCGGCGTGCGAGCGGACGATGTTGCGCTGGAGCTGTGCGCGCAGCTCCGGGCTGATGTGCCGGGTCGCCAGGGCCCCGAAACCGGTGCTCACGCCGTACACGGGGTCGGGCTTGGCCGCCAGCGCGTCCACGATCTCGCGGGCCGCGGCGAGGGCGGCCAGCGCCTCCTCGGAGAGCTGGACGCGGGCGCCGCCGCGCGCCACGGCGAGCACGTCGGACGCGGTCACCCCGGACGTCCCCACCACCACAGTGTGCATATCCATATTCAGGAGCGTACGCAGTGAATTCGATGATGTCACCACTGGGGACCCCGTTCACCCCTTACCGATACGTCACACGCACGCCTGCCCGGCCGCTCGCTACGGTGCGTGCCGCCCACGGAAGCGCCGGCGCTCACCGTCGGCCTCCTGGGACGGCTCGTCCGCGAGCCGCACGACGGGATCGTCGGGCCCGGCCCGCCCGGCGACGACCGGCCGCGTGGCCCGCTCGGCCTTCGCCCGGTACTGGGCGGCGTCGGCGAGCCGGAAGAGCCGCCGGGCGGAGCGCACCGGCCCGATCGGATCCTCGGTGGAGGCGACCCCGCAGGCCACCCCGTCCCCGAGCTCCAACTCCGCCGCGCGGCGACACAGTTCACCGGCCGCCTTCACGACCTGGTCGGCGGGCGGACCGACCGCGAGCAGACAGAACTCGTCCCCGCCGAGCCGTGCCGCCAAGGCCCCGGGCAGCATGGCCCCGCACAGCGACAGCACGGAGCCGAAGCGCTCCAGGAGCCGGTCGCCGGCGGCGTGCCCGTGGGTGTCGTTGACCCGCTTGAGCCCGTTCAGATCGCAGACGACGAGGCTGACGACGGCTCCGTCCCTGCGGTGCCGCTCGATCGCCTGCTCCAGGCGTACGTCCACGGCACGGCGGTTGGCCAGTCCCGTCAGCGCGTCGGTGAACGCCAGGCGCCGGGCCTCCTCCAGCCGCTCGGTCTGGGCGATACCGGCGGCGACGACGGCGGCCAGCACGGTGGCGAAATCGGCGTCGGCCCGCTCGAAGACGGGCTCCCCGACCGGCCGGGCGACGTACAGCTCGCCCCAGGCCCGGCCGTGCAGCACGATGGGCGCGACCACGCAGCAGCCGCGGCCACGGCGGCGCAGGGCGGCGACGCGCTGATGGCAGTACCCGGGGCGCCGCCCGGCGGCGGGCCCCTCGGCGGTCTCCACCCAGGCGTCCGGCTCCCCGCCACCGGCCCACTGCTCGTGCAGGAACTCGGTGATCTCCGCGAACTGGTGCACCGGGTAGGACTCGTCCTCCGGGAACTCCTCTTCCCCCTCGGCCAGCTCACCGACGTTCACGAGGACCTTCAGCCGCCCCAGCTCCCGCTCCCACACCGACAGCGCGGCAAAGCTCCCGCCCAGCGCCCGGCACGCCCCGACAGCCGCCGCACGCCACGCCTCACGCAACCCGTGAGCGGCCGCCATCCCCTGAGCCAACGCGACGACAGCCACGAGCCGTCTGTCCTCACCCATCACCCCAGGCTAGGCAGTTTCCAGCCATTTGGTTCTGTTGACGGAGCGAACGGGGAGAAGACCCCGCCTAGCTGCGGGCCACCGCCCCGCTCAGCCGCGGGCAGTCGGCCCCGCTCAGCTGCGGGCAGTCGTGCCGCTCAGCTGCAGGCCGCCGGCCCCGCTTAACTGCAGGCCGCCAGTCCCGCTTAGCTGCAGGCCGCCAGTCCCGCTCAGCCGCGGGCAGTCGGCCCCGCTCAACTGCGGGCCGCCGGTCCCGCTCAGCTGCGGGCAGTCGTGCCGCTCGGGGCGGCACCCGTCCCAACGAAGCGGCACCCCGCTCCGCCGGGCTGCGCACCCACCCGGCCCCGGCACCGACGCCGCAGCACCCGGCAAGCGACCCTCAGATCACTCCCCCGGCCACTCCGGCCGCCGCTTCTCATTGAACGCCGCAACTCCCTCCGCCCGATCCCCGGAGAACGCCACAGCCCGCCAAGCCGCATCCTCCACTTCAAGCCCAGCCCGCAAGTCCAACCCCTGCCCCAACCGCAACGCCCGCTTCGCCGCCCGCAACCCCACCGGCGAATTCCCGGCGATCCGAGCAGCCAGCGCCAACGCCGACTCCCGGTCCCGCCCC
>NZ_NGFN01000244.1 GCF_002148965.1 Streptomyces swartbergensis
GCCCCGGACGGCAYGGCCGCTCCGTCCCCGCGGCGGTCCGCCGCCCCGGGGCCGCCGCGTCGCCGGTTTCGGCCCGATGCGGACCGGGAGGGAAAGGTCGCTCCACGGATTCCCTGCCCCAGGCGGTGTCCGCGGGGTGAGGGCGTGGTCGTTCAGTAGCGGGGGCGGGACATCGCGCAGGTCACGTTCATCCCCAGTCCTCGTTGTCCGGCGCGGGCGAGCCCCAGTCCTCGTTGCCGCTGGAGGCGGAGAAGGCCGAAGCGGACGGTGCGTCAAAGCCGTGTGCAACGGCGTGCGGTGCGGCGAGAAGGGGGATGGCGACGATCAATGCGACAACGATTCGCTTGATGCCGGCGTCTCCCGTGAAGTGCGTCATCATAGCGTCTCCCGTGTACATCACATCTGAAAACAGACGACGTGAACCGCTGTTTCCTGCCGGGTTCGCGCGGTGCGCCAATGACGTTAGGGAGGCGCCGCTTCAAGCCCTTATCGTCCGGACTTCGGCCACGCAGGGAAAGCAATAAGCCCCAGTTCAGACGCTTTCTGGCACATGGGATTCCGATTCTCCGCACGCGGTTACTGCGCGACCGACAACAAAAGGAAAACCGCAACGGCTGACGTCGTCGCATGGTTGGTCGTGGATTCTGGCGCGGCCGCTCGCACGCCGGTCGGATGAACGAGCGGCGGAGGCGGCTCGTCTCCCTGGACCGCGACATCATCACCCTGCTCCAGCAGCGCGCCGCCGTCGCGGAGCAGATGCGCATGCTGGAACGGTCCGGGCAGCGGGAATTCGCCGTGGTCCGGGACAACCACATGCTCGGCCTCTGCGGGGTCGGCGCGTCGTAAGAAGGGGTGCGAGGGTACGCGCACTCAGCCAGCCGCGTCGGCGTGTGAATCGGTCCCGTTCGCAGAACACACAGGCTCCCGGCAGCGCGTGCGCGCTGCCGGGAGCCTTGCCGTTCACCCGCCGGCGAGCCGGCTACGCCACACTCGCCAGCACCGGCGGGACCTCTCCGTCGGGCGTCGGCCAGGAGCCGTGCCGTCCGCCGACGCCGTGCGTCAGAAAGCGCAGGACCGCCAGGACGCGGCGATTGTCCCGGGCGCCGTCGGGAAGGCCGAGCTTGCCGAAGACCGCGGCCACGTGTTTCTCCACCGTCCCCATCGAGACATGCAGTTCCTGCGCGATGGCACTGTTCGTGCGCCCCTGGGCCATGAGCGCCAGCACCTGACGCTCCCGGTTGCTCAGCGCCAGCAGGCCATCGTCGTCACCCGGCTCGTCCACCCGTGCCAGCGCCCCGACGACGCGCGGGTCGACGACCGTGTCACCGCTCGTCAGCCGGCCGAGTGTGATCAGCAGCTCGGAGTCGTGCATCACCTGCTCCTGGTGCACGTACCCCACGCCGACGCCCCCCTCGGCGAAGAGCAGGGCCGCGTGCCGGGCATCGGGAGCCGCCGTGTAACACATGACGGCGGTGCCCGGACGGACGCGGCGCGCGGTGAGGACCGCCCGGACTCCATCGTCGGTGGCGGCGAGCAGCACACAGTCGGGGCGGTGCTCGTGGACGAGGTCGGCCACGCCGTGCCCGGTGGAAAGGGTGGCCAGGACCCTGTGGCCCTGGTCTCGTAGAACATGCGCGAGCCCGGTCCGCAGCACGGCAGAGGACTCGGCGATCACGATACGCATCGGTTCACATCCTCAGCGGGATCGGTACAGCTCGGCGATGTGGAAGGCGAGATCAAGGGACTGGGTACGGTTCGTGGACCTGGAGTCCGGCGATGCGGTCGTGGCCGGCGACGGCGCCGCCTCGGTCCTGGAGCGGCCCTGCGAGGTTCGCCGGCAGGTGGACGCCGTCGTCGCAGCACCGTTCACGAAGAGCGGTGTACAACTGCAGTGGTTCGTGCGGAGGCAGTCCGGTCTCCTCGACGCGCACGGCGACGGAGGGGTGCGCCGGATCCGCGTCCCCCTCGGGGTGAGCCGGGTGCCGGGGTGCGGGCTCTGTGGTCATGGGTTCTCATTCCGTGGATCCGGGAGCGGCTGCGCCCCTCGCCGGAGCGGCAGGCGCCGCGGACAACCTGGTGACAGCACGTTAGGAACCGGCCGTTTCGACCTGTTATCGAAGGCGTTTCACGCCGCCCGGCGAGCCAGGGGCCTCCGCCCGGCGGACATGCGAGAGGGGCGGGAACCAGCGGCTCCCACCCCTCTCGCCTCACCTCGACCCTCAGTCGATCGAATCCTCCAGCAACGCCCGGATGGCCTTCACGTCCGCGGAGATCTCGGCCAGTTCGGTACCCATCCGCTCCTGCCGATCCGCAGCTCCGCGACGGCCGGCCAGGCGTGCCGAGAACCACAACAGCCCCGCGACCACCAGCGTGCTGCAACTGAGCATCACCGAACTGACGATGATCGCGCCGGCTGTGGCGTCCACCGCTCTCACCTCCTCCGCGGACTCACTGAGGACGGTACGGACGCGGGAAGCCGCCGGGAATGTGGGCAATCCCGGAACTTCAGGTGGGGAAAGCCCCAAGTGCCCGGGCCGCACGCTCCTGCAGCGGACGCACGCCGACCCGCTCGAACCGCTCCTGGGCGGCGAGCAGATGCTTGCGCGCCTCCGTGTCTCTGCCCTGTCTGCGGCACACTTCGCCGAGTGCGAGGCTGATCTGTCCCTCCACGACGGGGCTGTCGATCCGGGCGGCGATGTCCAGCGCGTCGTCCAGGGTGGCCGCCGCCTCCTGCCAGGCCCCCGCGGCCATGCGGGTCTCGCCGAGCCCGAGCAGGGCGTACGCGAGGCCCACCATGTCCGACTTCCCTTTGACGATGTGCAGCACCTTCAGGAACGCCTGCTCCGCCTGGTCGAGGCGACCCTGGGCCAGATAGGCCCGCGCCAGCCGGTTCGTGCCCTGGGCGATGCCGCGCTCACCGCCGACCCCGATGGACTGCGAGATCTGCACGGCCTCCAGGCTGAGGCGCACCGCCTCGTCGGTGTTCCCGCGGTCGAGTTCGATCTGCGCCATGTTGTTCATCGCGTGGGCCTCGGAAGAGAGGTCCCGCACCGCGCGGAAGACGTGCCGCGCCTCGTCCAGCTGGTCCATGGCCAGGGTGAGATCGCCGCGCATCCGGGCGATGATGGCCATGTTGCGCAGCGTCAGCGCGCGGCCGTGCTCCTCGCCGATCCGTCGGTGCAGTGCCAGCGCCTCGTCGAAGTACGCCTCGGCCGTATCGAGGCGGCGCAGCCGCAGTTCGACGGCGCCGAGGTCGTGCAGCATGGCGGCCTGGCCACGCAGGTTCCCGGCCTCGCGGCAGGCGGCGAGGGCGCGTTCGCCGCAGAACCGCCAGTCCTCCACGTAGTTGCGGGTCTCGAAGAGCGTCACCATCGACATGCACAGGTCCCAGGCGACCTCGTCCGCACCCTGCCCGGCGGCCTGGTCGATCACCGCCCGCAGCGACAGCCGCTCCGCCTCGAACCACTCCAGCGGCGAGGTGATCAGTTCGTCCAGCAGCTCCGGCTCGGGCGGACGGCGCGGCACACTGCCGTGCAGGACGGTGAAGTCCCCGCCGTACTCACGGCGGTGGGCCGCTTCCGCGATGGTCAGACAGGTCCGGAAGAAGCGGTCGAGCGCGGCCTGGCGCTCGGTCGGCTCCTCCTCGGCGGCGGCACGCTCCCCGGCGAACAGGCGCAGCAAGTCTGGCAGTCGGTAACGCAGCCTGCCTGTGGCGTCCAGACCGGTGCCCTCCAGGAAGTGGGCGTCGACCAGGTTCTCGATGAGTCGCTCGGCGTCCAGCACGTCGGTGTCGAGCAGCGCGGCGGCCGCCCAGGCGCCGAAGTCGGGGACGGTCAGCAGGCCGAGGCGGCGGTAGAGGCGGGCCGCGTCGGCGGGAAGGCAGCGGTAGCTGAGTTCGAAACCGGCGCGGACCTTCGACTCGCCCTGGCTGAGCTCATCAAGGCGGCGCTGCTCGTCGCTGAGCCGGGTGACCAGGTGCCGTACCGTCCAGTGCGGTCTGGAGGCCAGTCGGGCACCAACGATGCGCAGCGCCAGCGGCAGCCGGTCGCAGAGCCCGACGAGGGCCTCGGTGTCGGACGCGGCGACGGTGATGCGCGGCGCTCCGACGATGGTCGACAGTAAATCGACGGACTCCGCGCGCGACAGCGCACCGAGCCTGATCCGGGCCTGCGGCGGCCAGACGTCCAGTTCCTCCTGCTGCTCGCGGCTGGTGATGACGACGCAGCACCGACCGCCGGGCAACAGTGGGAGGACCTGGGAGGGGCGGCGGACGTTGTCCAGGGTGATCAGCACCCGGCGTCCGGCGAGGACGCTGCGGTACAGCGCGGTGCGCGCCTCGACCTCGGCCGGTATCTGCTCGCTGGGCACGCCGAGTGAGCGCAGGAAGCGGCTGAGCACATCGCTGGGGTCCGTCGGCTCGGCGTCGCCGTAGCCTCGCAGATCGGCGAAGAGCCGCCCGTCCGGGAAGAGTCCGGAGACGCGGTGCGCCCAGTGCACGGCGAGTCCCGTCTTGCCGACCCCCGCGACGCCGGTGATCAGCCCGACGGCGGCGGACGTCCCGTCGGCCACCACGTTCACGAGGGAGTCGAGGGCGGCGAGTTCGGCGCTGCGGCCGGTGAAGCCGGGTGAGTCCGGGGGCAGTTCGTAGGGGATGACCTGCACCGCGGGCGGCGAAGCGGCGGGGGCCGGGGCGGTCTGCGCGGCGGGACCGGCCAGCGCGGGATCGTCCTTGAGGATCGCGTCGTGCAGGGACTGCAGGTCCGGGCCGGGTTCCATGCCCAACTCGTCGATGAGGTGCTCGCGGGCGTCGCGGAACGTCTCCATCGCCTCCGCCCGGCGCCCCGACCGGTACTGCGCCAGCATCAGATGCCGCCGCGTCCGCTCCCGCAGCGGATGCTCCCGCACCACCGCGGCCAGCTCGGGCACGATGTCCTGGTGGGCGCCGAGCTCGAGTTGTACGGCGGTCGCGTCGTCGTACGTGTTGAGCCGGACCTCCTCCAGCCGGGCCGCCTCGTCCTCGACCCGGCGGCCCGTCACCCCGGCGAGCACGGGTCCGGTCCACAGCGCGAGCGCACGCGTGTAGGCGTGCGCGGCCTCGGGTAACCGCCGCTCGCGCACCGCCTCCTCGGCCTGGGCGACCAGGTCGGTGAAGTCGGCGAGGTCCAGGTCGGTGCCCTCGGTACGGAGCAGATAGCCCGGGTGGGCGGTGACGATGACCTCGTCCCCGGCGCCCTCGGCCTTGAAGGTCTTGCGCAGCGCGGCGATGCAGATCGCCACCTGGGTGCGGGCGGTGGCCGGCGGCCGGCCGTTCCACACGGCGTCCACCAGGGTGTCGACCGGCACGACCCGTCCCCGACTGAGCAGCAGCAGCGCCAGAATGGTTCGCTGCCGCGCACCCCCGAACGTGATGGCGCGATAACCGACGACCGCGCGCAGTGGTCCCAGTACGCAGAATCGGAGCCGTTCCCCCATCGGACTTCTCCCCGTACCAAAGCTGATGGCAGTGCCTAGCCCGTCGCAGCCTACAGGGTCGGGGCATCCGTTCGAGAAGCGGAAAGACGAGCGGGTACGCGGAAAGCCGAACGTTGAGGACGCATGCCGGGCTTCGTACGGTGAACCGGAACCGCCCCGCCGGACCAACCGCCCGCTCGTCACCCTCGGCACCGCTTGATCGCCCCGGACGCATCACCGGAACGCCGCCCCGGGTGAGGGGGGTTTTCCCCACCGAGGTCTCCGGATGACCCACATTCCGCGTGGAAGTTCCCAGCCCTAGCGTCGCCTTCGGTAAACCTGACGTGGAACTGCGCTCGACTTCGTGGAGAAGGGAAATCCATGTCGCAGAACGCCGCGACGTCATCACCATGGCACCGGGATCCGGTACTGCGACTTCTGGCGGCCGGAAGTCTGCTGAACGGCCTGGCGTTCTTCGCGACCCTGCCGTTCCTCACGCTGTATCTCTCCGACATCTCGAGCCTGTCCGCGGCCACGATCGGATTCGTGGTGGGCAGCGTCGCCCTGATCGAGGCCCTCGGCGGCACCGTGGGTGGCGTACTCACCGACCGCATCGGCGGCGTCCGGGTCATCCAGGCGGGAATGCTGGTCAATTCCGTCGCGTATGCGGCGCTGGCGGTGGTCCGTGAACTGCCCGTCATCATCGCCCTGGTCTGCCTGCTGGGGGTCGGCCGTCTGCTGACCGAGCCCGCGATGAAGAAGCTGATGTCCCTGCGCGCCACCGGCTCCGGGGCCGTGGTCTTCCGCATCCGTTACATCACCTTGTGCATCGGGGCGACGGTGGGTCCGCTGGCCGGCGCGGCGCTTTACCACATCGCCTACTGGATGATCTTCGTAACCCCTGCGGTGATCTTCACGGCCTGTCTCCTCCTGGTCACGGCGCGGGCGCGGCAGCTGCGGGCCGTGGACGCGTCGGGCGGTACCGGCGACCACGGTTCGGGATGGCGAGCCGCGCTCTCGGACACCCTGCTGCTGAGGGTGGTCGGGGCCGGGTTCGTCCTGTTCCTCGTCTTCTCCCAGTTCGAGTCGATCGTGCCGCTCTACATGAAGTCGGTGCAGGGCAGTTCGGCCGTCACGTACTTCTCCACCCTGCTGGCCTGCAACGCCGTCCTGGGCATCGCCATGCAGTGGCCGGCCGAATGGCTCTCCCGCCGGATGTCCCAGCAGCGGCTCGCCCTGCTGGGCTGTGCCGCGTTCGCCGTGTCCGCGGTGCTCTTCCGGGGCCTGGAGGTGAACGTCCTGCTGCTGTACCTGGGGGTGGTGTTCTGGACGATCGGGGAAGCGGTGCTCTACCCGATGCCCGACACCATCATCCACACCATCACGCCGGACTCCCGCAAGGGCGCTTATTTCGGCATCGCCGAAACACGCTATCTGGGCTTCTTCGCCGGGCCCGCCGCCGGCGGCGCACTGCTGGGCACGTCCGCCTCGCTGTACTTCGGGCTGATGGCCGTCACCATTTTCGGCACCTGGATCCTGCTGCGCGAACCGCGCCTGCACGCCGGAGGGCCCAAGGCGCCGGATGCCTCCGGCCCGGCCGGCACGGAGCTGTCGCAGCCCCCGGACACCGCGGTGCTGCCCCAGGCTTCCCTCCCCGCTGAAAGGACATGACGTGAGCGCAATCGTGCTGCCTCTCCGCATTCCTGACACCGTCACTCCGCTCGGGGACTGGCTCCCCGAGGTCAAGGACGATCTCACCCTGGTCACCAGCGGGGACGCGGAGCCCGGCTACCGCCGTCAACTGCCGCACGTACTGGCGACGTCGAGCTACTCGACCGGACCGGAGGTCGAGGACCTGCTCGACGACCTCTGTGGCGCCGGCGGGGTCCGCACCCTGGTGCACGTCACCGAGGACGACATCCTGCGCTGCGCCCGGGTGCGGGACCGCCACGGGCTGCCGGGGCTGCGGTACGAGCAGGCCCTGCCCTGGCGCGACAAGCTGATCATGAAGGGGATCGTCAGCGGGCACGGGGTGCCGACCCCGCGCTACCTGCGGCCGGCCTCGTTCGCCGAGGCCGAGCGGTTCGCCCGGCGGGTGGGCTATCCCGTCGTGGTGAAACCGCGGCTGGGGTACGCGTCGATGGGTGTGGGCCTCGTCGGTGACGCGGACGAGCTGCGCCGGGCGGCCGAGGCCTGGGATCCGGACGACGTGATGCTGGAGTCCTTCACCCAGGGCGACGTGTTGCACATCGACGGATTCATGCACGACGGCGAGGTGCTCTACGTACAGGCGTCCCGGTATCTGAACAACTGCCTGTCGTTCCACGACGCGCTGCCGCTCGGCAGCGTCCAGCTGGACCGGGACGGGGAGGAGCACGCGCGGCTCGCCCGGTTCGCCGAGCGGGTCGTCGCCGCCCTGCCGCCGGTCGACTTCAGCCCGTTCCACCTCGAGGTGTTCCGCAAACCGGGCGCTGGGGACCTCGAGTTCTGCGAGATCGCCTGCCGACTCGGCGGGGCACACATCATGGAGGCCCTCACCTATGCCACCGGTGTGAATCCGGCCCGGCTGTGGATACGCCACCAGATCGGATTGCAGAACGGCCCGGAAACACCGCTCGCCGATACCGGGCGGCGTTACGGCTGGCTGCTCGTCCCGCCGCGCCGAGGCCGGCTGGTGCGAGTCTCCGAGCCTCCTCCCGTGGAATTCATCAAGGACTTCATCGTGAAGACGGCCGTGCCCCGTGACTTCGACGGCGCGCACGGATCCACCGATTCGTATCTCGCGTTCGTCGTCGACGGAGCGAGCGAACACGAGGTCGAATCAAATCTGCGCAAGTGCATTGACATCGCAGCTGAATGCAGCGAATGGGAAGGTGCGGATGTCTGAGTTCCAATTCTCCGGCAGACATGTGGTCGCCGACGTGTACGACATCGCCCCGGAGGCGATCAACGACGCTTCGCTCATCATGCGGAGCCTGGAAGCCGGGATCCGGCGGTCCGGGGCCACGGTGTGCGGGTCCCAGATGAAGCACTTCGAGCCCAGCGGATTCACCGTGCTCTATCTGCTGTCCGAGTCCCATGTCTCCGTCCATACGTATCCCGAAGAGCGGTCCCTTTTCTTCGACGCCTTCACCTGCGGGGAGAAATGCCGACCGGAACTGATCATCGAAGAACTCGTAGCCGCACTCGGTGACTGCGAGCGGCACGTCCAGATCCTGGACCGGGGCGAGGAACCCGGTGTCACCAGGACCGACTTCGGCGTCATTCAACTGGCCGGCTGACCGGCCGAAAGGAAGAGCCATGAAGTTCCTTGCGGACCAGGGGTTCATCAAGTTCGACCGCCAGCTTCCGGTGTACAACTGGCTGTACCCGCTCAAGGGCCAGGAGACCGACAAGGAAACGGTCGGGGACGCGCACGCACGGCTGGACGTCGGCTCCATACGCAGCCGGGCCCTGTACTTTCACATCCCCTTCTGCGAGACCATCTGCACCTTCTGCATGCTCAACCGCGGCATCGGCGCCGAGGGGAGCGAGGTCGTCGAGAAGTACGTCCAGGCGCTCATCAAGGAAATCCGCATGAAGGCGTCCTGGCCGTCCATCACCGCCGTTCCGCCGCGCGTGATCTGGTTCGGCGGAGGCACCCCCTCCATACTCACGGCGGAGCAGATCCGCCGTATCGGGGCCGTCATCCACGAGTGCTTCGACCTCTCCCGGCTCGAGGAGTGGACCATCGAGATGGAGGTCAAGAGCGTCACTCGGGAGAAGTGCGAGGCGTTCCGCGACATCGGCGTGAACAAGGCGCGGCTCGGGCTGCAGACGTTCAACCCGAAGTACCGCCAGCTGTTCAACATCACCGCCACGCTCGAGGACACCTACCGCGTGGTCGACCTGCTCGGCGAGTACTTCGACTACCGCAGCTTCGACATCCTGTACGGGATGCACGGCCAGACGACCGCCGAGTTCGCCGAGGACATCCAGAAGGCGATCGACCTGGGCACCGAGTCCTGCGAGTTCTACCCGATCAACCACCTGGTCACCCAGAACTCCCTGCACACCGGCTACCAGTCGAAGAAGCTCAAGGCGCTGAGCTACGTGGACAAGATGGGCCTCACCGTCTTCGCCAACCACTACCTGCGCAACTCGGGACTCCGTCTCTACAACGGCCACGGCTATGTGCGCCACCCCGACCCCGCAGGGGACACGGACTTCATCAGCCGCCGCTACTCGAACAAGTACCACGAGTACTGCTGGGCCCACTGGGACGACGACCTGATCGGCTTCGGCGCCAGCTCCACCACGCAGTGCCTGGACTGGACGATCATGAACGACGAGAGCCGGACCAGCTACATCAAGAACCTGCTGGACCACGACGACCTCAAGGTGAAGGTCACCCGCGCCGAGCACGTGCCCTACGAGCGCGGTCTCGTCCTGGCGCTGCCGTACCACGGGCACATCGACAAGAACCGCATCCTGTGGGACCGCATCCCCGGCGAGGTCCAGGACCACTTCGGGGAGCTGCTCGGAGCCGGCATGTTCGAGGAGCGGCCGGACAGTTACGCCATCACCGAGCTCGGCTGGACCTGGTACGTGAACATGATGTACTACATGTCGCCGGCGGCCGACCGGAAGATCCTCGACGAGTTCGTCGAGGCCCGGTCGAAGAACGGCGGCATCACCGACGGGGACCGCGCCATGACCCCGATCGGCACGAACCCCCTGCGGGCCGAGGTCGGCACGCCGCTGCCGCTCGCTGTCGCGGCCGGCTGAGGGCGGGGGCCGTGCCATGGTTGCCAAAGCGCTGACCACACGCCCCGCCGACGCCCTGTGGGAGCAGGGCCGTCACTACCTCGCCGGAACCGGCCGGGCCGCCGCCGCGGCCCGGGCCCGGGAACTGGCCGGCTCCTCGATGGCCTGCAACATCGGCTGGCTGACCGGTGTGGCCGCGGACGCGTCCACCGCGGCCACGAACACCGCCGGCTACGCGCGACTCGCCGCACTCCTGGGCGACCTGCCCGCCACCACCTGGCTGGAGGCCGACGCACCGCATCTCGGTGTGGACGTGTCGCCCGAGCTGTGCCTGCGCAACCTGCGGATCGTCGCGGAGTCTCTGCCCTCCGGGCGCTTCATCCAGATCGGCGCGGAGGACGCGTCCCGCACCGACGCCGTACTCGGCACGGTGCTCGCCGCGCACCGGCAGGGCCTGCCGGTGCGGGCGACCGTGCAGGCGAACCTGCACCGCAGCGAAGAGGACGTGGAGCGGCTGATCCACGCCGGCATCCCGGTACGGCTGGTGAAAGGAGGGTTCCGGGAGACCGCCGCGACCGCCCTGCAGGACCCGGCGCACATCGACACGGCGTACCTGCGGTACGCGCGGCGCATCGCCGCCGCCGGAGTGCCGCTCACCCTCGCCACCCACGATGCCCGGATGTGGCGGCAGTCGCTGCCCGCGCTGTCCGGGACACCGGTGGAGATGCTGCTCGGCGTGCTCCCCGGCGAGGCGCGCAGGCTGCGTGCGGCGGGGGTGCCGGTGCGCCTGTACGTGCCCTTCGGCACCGACTGGCAGGGCTATGTCGCCAAGCGGGTCAGCGACGCCGAGGCGGCCGGAGTCTGCGGCCACGCGGCGACGTACGAGGAGCGAGGGGAGTGAGGAACGTGGCCGCACACGTACTCGTGGTCGGGACGGGCGGAGCGGGGGCCGAGCTGCTGCGCACGCTGGGCGCCGCCACGACCCTGATGTGCCGACCGGAGTTCCTGGCCCACGTACGGGGCCTCGCCGCGTACGAGCGGGTGCTGGGCTGCCGCGCGGACGCATCCGACGAGGAATGGATCCAGCTGGCCAAACAGGTCGACAGGATCCGTCCCTTCACGTCGGTCGTGGCGTTCGGGGAGCTGGACCAGGACCGGGCGGCGGCGATCGGGCAGGCGCTCGGACTGACCGCGCACTCCGTGGAGACCCTGCACCGGGTCCAGGACAAGCAGGCCATGCGCCGACGGCTGCGGGAGACCGGGGTGGACCCGACACCGGCCGCGACCGTGTCGGGGCCGGAGCAGATCCGGGACTTCCTGGACCAGCACGGCGGACCTTTGATCGTCAAGCCGGTCCAGGGTGCGGGCAGCGTCGGCGTGACCGTGGTGCGTGACACGGCGAGCCCGGCGGAGATCGCGCGGGCGTACGAGGCGGCGGCGGCCGAGTTCATGGGCGTGCCGCAGGCGGGGGTCGTGGTGGAACGCTTCCACGAGGGGCCGCAGTTCAGCGTCGAGGCGCTGTCGGAGGACGGCGAGCACCACGTGCTCGCCGTGGTGCGGAAGTTCTACGAGCCGGTCGGCTTCGTGGAGCTCGGTCACGTCGTCCCGGCCGGGCTGCCGGAGGCCGACGAGGCCGCCGTGACCGACTTCGTCCGGCGCGCGCTGGACGCGCTCGGCGTCACCCACGGTCCGACCCACACCGAGATCGTGCTCACAGCCGACGGACCACGGATGATCGAGACCCATCTGCGGCCGGCGGGCGACGAGATCCCCGACCTCGTTCACGAGGCCACCGGAGTGGACCTGCTCCGGTACACGGCACGTCAGGCCCTCGGCGAGGAGGTGCTCGGTGAACTGCGCGCCGAAACGGCCGCAAGGACGCCGGACCGGTACGCGGCCATCTGGTTCACCCTGCCGGACGGCGGCGGAGAACTGCTGGAGATCCGTCTCCCGGCCGACGGCACCGTACACGCCCTGCTGGAGCCGGGAGACGACATCGCCTTCCCGGCCAACTCGGACTCACGCGTCGCCGCGGCACGGGCCCGGGCGGCGACGCCCGACGAGGCCGTGCGCACCGCACGCCGCGCGGCCGAAGGCGTACGGGCCGTCGTCGCGGCCCAGCTGGTCACCACCGTGGCCGGCGACCCGCCCGAGGAGGTGGCGTCATGCGACTGACCCTGGAACCCCGCGCGCCGCACGCGGCCCCCGGCCCGCTGCCACGGCTGCGCGAGGCGGTGGTCCTCGTCGACGGCGTGCTGAACGGGGCACCCTTCAAGGAGGCGTGCCGGGAGGCCGGGCTGCCCGTGATCGGTGTCTACACCTTCGACCGGCAGACCCTGGAAGCCATGTCCCCGCAGCACGCGGACGGGGACGCGGTCAGCCTGTACGGCAACGACCCGCACCGCATCACAGCGCGGCTGAAGGAGCTGACGGACACGGTCGCGGCGGTCATCCCGGCCACCGAGCCCGGCGTGTGCTGCGCGGCCGAAGTGGCCGCCCAGTGGGGGCTACCGGCCAACCCGGTCCCCACCGCGGCGGCCTGCCGCGACAAACGGCTGATGCGCGACCTGGCCCGCCGCACCGGCATCCGGGTCCCCGCCCACGAGGTGGTCGGGGAGGCCGCGGACCTGCGCGCCGCGGCCCGCCGTATCGGCTTCCCGCTCATCGTCAAGCCCGCCACCGGTGCGGCCTCCCACAACGTGGTCCTGGTCGACGCCGAGCGGAACCTGGCGGGCGCCCTTGCCGAGGATCGCCGCGACCTGTTCGGCTCAGTGGTCGACGAGTGGCTGGTCGAGGAGTACGTCCAGGGCACCGAGTACGCGGTGAACACCTTCACCGTGGACGGCCGGCACACGGTGGTGGACACCTGGCAGTACCGGCTGCCCGGCACGGACGACTACGACAACCCCTACTGGGACTTCGTCCAGGTGGACCAGGCCACGACGGCCAGGGCCGAGGTGGAGCGCTTCGCTCTCGACGTGCTGGACGCCTTCGGCATCCGTATCGGGCCCTGCCACGTGGAGATCAAGCTGGACGCGTCGGGCCCGGTGCTGATCGAGATCGGGGCCCGGCTGCCCGGCGCGGGCATCCCGCTGCAGTGGCAGCGGCACAGCGACTGGCGCCCCTACCACGACACGCTCGCCTGCTATCTGGGCCGCCGGCCGATGCTGGCCGACCGGCGGCCCCGGTTCGACGCCACCGTCGGCATGTGCTTCATCCGCAATGACGGCCCGCCCGGCGTGCTCCGCTGCCTCGAAGGCATCGACCAGGTCGCCGGGTACGCGGGCGTGGAGGAGATCCTCACCCCGTTCCGCCC
>NZ_NGFN01000245.1 GCF_002148965.1 Streptomyces swartbergensis
GCGCGTGACGCCGGGTGGTGGGTCGGGGCCGTGCCGGGGGTGTCCGTCCTCGGAACGGCGCGATGGGGTCGGACGCCGACTGACTGTCCGTTGACGCGCCAATCGCTGCGGGCGGACACCCCTCGACACGTCCCCTTCTCGCCGTAGGCGGGTGCGGGCGCGTCTCGGCTCAGCTGCCGCAGGCCGCCGTGCTGCGGACCGCCGGTCCCGCCCAGCTGCGGGCAGTCGTGCCTCCCCCAAGCTCTTCGAGCAGGGGGTACCCCCAGGGCGGCACCCGTCCCAAAGAAGCGGCACCCCGCGACGCCGGGCTGTGGACCCACCCCGGCCCAGCACAGACGTTGAGCACCTGGAAGCGCCGGGCCTCGTGGCACCCCTCCCTTGACCTCAAGCTTGGTCGAGGTTGAAAGGTGGGGTGCGCAGGCAACCGGCGTACACGACTGGAGTGTTCAATGAGCCCTCGAACCGAGCAGCACCCCGACCTCACCGATCCCGGGATCGGTGCTCCCTTCTTCAGCACCTGGCGGGTCGGCACAGCCGAGCGGCAACGGCAGACCGTGGAGGCGATCGGGCGGACGTGGGAGCGGCGGCCGTGGCCCGCTGATGATCTGCTGGGGTACCACGTCTACGCGGGGCACGACGGGTCCACGCTGATGCACTACTCGCAGTGGAGCGACGAGCAGGGGTACGAGGCCTTCGTCAAGGTTCATCGTCAGGAGCGGGTCGACGAGGTCGACACCGCCGTGCCGGGGATCGAGCGGGTGGGGCTCGGGCGCTACCGGCGGTACCGCAGCCGGGAGCGGACCGTCGGCGACGTGCGCGAGCCGGGGCTGATCGTCACCGTACGGGTCGACTTCGAGGAAGGGGCCGGGGAGCGGCGGGAGGAGTGGGTCGATCTCGTGCTCAAGGCCCTGGGTGACGATCCGGAAGGGAACGCCGGGCTCATCTCCGCTCATTTCCATCTGAGTACCGATGGCGGGCACGTGCTGAACTACGCCGAGTGGGAGAGCGACCAGGCCTATGACGAGGCCTTGGCGGCGCCTGCGACCGACATGTGGAAGCGGGTGCGGACGTACCCGGGGGTGAAGGGGTCGAGCGGGAGCCGGTACCGGCATGCCCTGGGGCTCGTGCCCGGGTGAGTGCGGTGCCGTGGGGCCGGCAGGACGCTCTGGGCCGGCCGGCCCCTGGCCGAGGCGTTACGGGCGGAAGCGCAGGACCTGCGGGTCGTGGTCGCTGATCTGGTCGTTGAACTCCGCGTTGACGTGCACGCTGTCGTACTCGAAGTCGCAGTCGCGGCGGATCGACGGGCTGATCAGGATCTGGTCGAGGACCTGGCTGTTGCCCTGGTAGACGTATGAGTAACGCTCGCTGCGGGGCAGCGATTTGATCGCCGACCAGAGTTCGCCCCGGCCTTCGAGGATGCTGGTGGTGCGGGAGAACTCGAAGTCGTTGATGTCGCCCAGGGCGATGACGTCCGCGTTCTTCTGGGTGTCGAGGATGTCCTTGACGAAGGCGTTCACCAGCGTGGCCTGCTGGTGGCGCTGGGTCTCGGAGCTGCGGGCCGGCGGCTGGTACTGGGAGGTCAGGCCCTGGTCGCCGCCCTTGGAGTTGAAGTGGTTGGCGATCACGAAGACCGTGCGGCCGCGGAAGAGGAACTCGCCGGCCAGCGGCTTGCGGCTGTTCTGCCAGGCCTCGTCGGCGGGGGCGATCCGGCCGGGGCTGAGCGTCAGGTGCGCCTTGCCGCGGATCTTCGTCACGCCGGTCGCCGTCGTGGCGTCGCCGCCCGCGCGGTCCGTGAAGGAGACCCGGTCCGGGTTGAACAGGAACGCCTGGCGGATGTTTCCGCCGGGCTCGCCGCCGTCGGCCTTGTCGGCCGGGTCGATCGATCGCCAGTCGTACGCCGGGCCGCCGGCCGCGACGATCGCGTCGATCAGCTTGGTCATGGTCTGGTCGGCGGCGACCGTACCGTCGTTCTTCGCGCCGTTGTTGTCCTGGATCTCCTCCAGGGACACGATGTCCGGCGACTCCAGGTTGTTCACGATCGCGGAGGCGTGCGCGGCGAAGGTGTCGTCGGTCGGGTCGAGGTTCTCGACGTTGTAGGTGGCGACCGCGAGTTCCGAGGAGCGCTGCTTGCGCGTCGTCTCGCGCTTCAGGTCAGCGGACTTGAGCGTGCCGAGTTCGCTCGCGACCAGCGTGTAGCCGCCGAACTGGTTGTAGTCCAGCGGGCCCGCCGTCGTGCCGGTGAGCGTGTCGCCGACGTTCGCCTTCGGGAAGTCCGCCGTCGAACCGAGGGACTGGATCTGGAGGCGGCCGGTGTTCTGGGCGTCGTAGGAGCCGTAGACCGTGCCGCCGTTGCGGCTGCGGTTCTCGTGCGGCTTCACCGTCACCCAGAGTTCGGTGTACGGGTCGGTGGCGCCCACGACACGGGTGTCGGTGACGCGGACGGTCATGCCCTCCAGGGCCTCGTAGTGGTCCAGGGCGTACTTCGAGGGCTTGAGGGGCAGGGCGTTGACCGAGCCGTTCGCCGTGGTGTCGCCGGCCGGCGCGTAGGCGGCGGGGACCGACCTGGCGTCGACCGTCGTGGCGGCGGGAAGCCGGTTGCCGCTGGAGACGACCGTGGTCGTCGGCTTGGTGATCTCCGTCAGGGACTGGTTGCCGGAGGCGGTGCCGCCGGGGACGTACTCCGAGACGGTGCCGCTGACCGTGACGGAGTCGCCGACGGCGACCCCCTTCGGCGTCGAGCTGGTGAAGACGAAGACGCCCTCGCTGGTCGCCGGGTCGGCGTCCGGGGTCGGGTCTTGTATCCAGAAGCCGCGGGACGAGCCGTAGGTCCGGATGCCGGTGACGATTCCGGTCACGTCCGTGACCTGCTTGCCGGCGTACGGGGATATCCGGGTGCTGCCCTGGATGTCGTGGATGCGGACCGAGTCCGCGTGGGCCGGGGTGGTGAGGACGATCGTGGATGCCGTGGAGCACACGGCGGCGACGGTGAGCGCGGCGAGGCGCGCGGACGACTTGCTCGGCAACGGGGTTCCCTCCGGGGACGTGACAGGGCGCCGGGACGAGGGTGGTGCGTGGACTGTCTGCCGCTACCTGTGGGGCGGGCGGTGTGACGCGCGTAGACCTCGGTGGACGAGGCGGGCCTGGTGGGGCGGGCCCGGTGAACAAGTGTCCGCCGACTTCTACGCGCGTCAATCTCCAGCCTGCTCGGGCCACTTGTCAAGGTTTCGGCCATGGACAGCCCCTGACGGGGACATGAAGCAGGCGGCATGGGTGTAAATCCGTCTAGGCTGAGCGGCTGAGTCGTATGAGGCGCCGCTAGGAGAAACAGCCGATGTCAGACAGCTCCCCCCTGCCGCCGGTGCGGCTGCACCCCGAAGCGGAGCTGGCGCGCGACGCGCTGTCCACGCCGTTGCTGTCCCGGGCCGCCCGGCTGGCCCGCTGGGCCGGGCCGGAGACCCGGGTCGACGCCGGGGGCGGGCTCGTCGACGACCAGTTGCCCGCAGCCGCCGAGGTGCTCGGACTGACCGGGGACGCCGCCGCCGCCGACGCCGGTGAGGCGTGGCGGGTGGCCGTGGACACCGGTCTCGTCGAGATCGTCGACGAGGAGGAGGGCACCGTCACGGCGGGCGAGGACCTGGCGCTGCTCACCGGCGGTTCGCCGCAGGACGTGCTCGCGGTGTGGCTCGCGGCCCTGGAGACGGTGCTCGCCGACGCGAGCGTGCCCGACCTGGACGGTCTCGTGGCCGAGGACGGCGAGGTCGACCTCTCCGCCCTCGACTGGGACCCGGAGGCCGAGGCCGAGTTCCTCGACGGCGTCCTCGGCAACCTCTACCTGCTGACCGCCGGCGAGGACACACCCGCCGGCGCTCCGGTGCCGCTGCCCGCGCTGGCCGCGTCGGTGATCGTGCCCAGCGACATGGGCGAGCCGACCAACGACGTCCTGGAGCAGGTGTCCGACGCGATGATGCGGCTGGACGACCAGTTCCGGATGCTGGAGCCGGTGGGGCTCGTGGCGTACCAGCCCGTGGACGAGGCGCTCATGGCCGAGGCCGAAGAGGAGCCCGCGGCGCCCCTCGACGACACCGACGTCTCCCGGTACGGCATGGTCCGGCTCACCCCGCTCGGGCTCTACGGCCTGCGAGCCCGGCTGCTGGAGGCCGGGTTCGAGGCGCCGGCCGTCGGGGACCTCGCGGACAAGGGGGCCGACGCGCTGCTCGACGGCACGGCGGCGTTCCCGCCCGGTGCTGCGCAGGCCGAAACGGAGCAGTGGCTCCAGCGGCGGGAATCGCTCGCCGCGGCCAGGGAGTTGCTGGCGGCGGCCCGGGGTTCGGACGCCGGGGCGCCGTTGCGACGGCTGCGGTGTCAGCAGGCCTTGTCGCTGGTCGGGGCTTCGGCCGAGCCCGCCTTGCGGGAGGTGCTCGACGACGCGGAGTTGGGCGGTCTCGCCCGGGTCTGGCTCACCGAGCATGGTGCGGCGGATGTGCCCGCGCCGTCGGAAGCGATGGTGTATTGGCTGACCATCGACACGGTGGCCGCGCAGCTGGCGGCGGAGGGCAATTCCGAGGAGTTGCGGGCGTTGGTCGAGGGGCTTGCGCGGCAGCACGGTGGGTTTTTCGAGGCTGTGTGGCGGGTTGATCATCCCGCTACGGCTGATGTGCTGGAAGCGATGGGGCGGTTGCATCCCGACAAGAAGGTGGCGAAGGAAGCGCGGAAGGCGGCCTTCAAGGCGCGATCGCAACAGGGTGGTTGATCCTGTTTTGCGGGTGCGGCGCCGTCGTGGCTTGTCGCGCAGTTCCCCGCGCCCCTGGGGCGTTGTTCAACCGGTGTTCATGGATGAGCGGGACGGTGTTGCCGCACGAGGTTCGCCACCCTCCACGGCATACCCACCGTCACAGGAGACACCCATGTCGCTCACCCGCAGGGACTTCGCCAGAACCTCCGCGATCACCGGTGCCGGTGTCGCGCTGGCGGGCAGTGTCGGGGCCCTCGCGACCGCGCCGAACGCCCTCGCGTCCTACGACACCGAGGGCACGGAGGAGGCGTCCGCGGACGCCCGGCACTCAGTGGGCTACGGGCCGCTCGTCCCGGACCCCAAGGGCATCCTCGCCCTGCCCGCCGGCTTCACGTACCGCATCATCACCTACAGCGGCAGGACGAAGCTGGAGTCCGGTGAGTTCACGCCGTCCAACCACGACGGCACCGCCACCTTCGACGGCCCCCGCGGCACCACCCTGCTCGTCAACAACCACGAGCTGAAGGGCCCGCGCGCCAACTGGAAGTACCCGGTGCCGCTCACCGAGGGCCTCGTCTACGACCCGGCCGCCGCCGGTGGCTGCACGGTCGTCGAGATACGCCCCGACGGACGGGTCGCGGAGTGGGTCGGCATCGCGGGCACCTCCACCAACTGCGCCGGTGGCAGTACGCCCTGGGGCACCTGGCTCACCTGCGAGGAGAACTCCGACAGGGCCGGCGTCAACGGCATGACCAAGGACCACGGCTACGTGTTCGAGGTCGACCCGGGCGACCGGCGCGCCAACCGGAACCCCAAGCCGCTGAAGTTCTTCGGCCGCTACGACCACGAGGCCGTCGTCATCGACCCCAAGCGCGGCCACGCCTACCTCACCGAGGACGCCGCCGGCCCCAACGGCCTCTTCTACCGCTGGACCCCGCCCAAGGGCTTCGAGTACGGCCCCGGAAAGTTCCGCAAGCTCGCCGACGACGCCGGTGTCCTTCAGGCGCCCAAGTGCTTCGACTCCGGCGGGAAGTTCGTGGATGACCTGTCCCGGGCCACGAAGACCGGCACGGTCTACGGCGTCGACTGGGTGGACGTACCCGACCGCGATGCCCGTACGACCCCCGTGCGCAAGCAGTTCGGTGACGGGGAGGTCACCCGCGCCCGCAAGCTGGAGGGCATGTGGTGGGGCGACGGGGGCGCCTACATCGTCTCCTCGTACGCCCGCGAGGAGAGCCCCGTCCAGCACGACGGCCAGGTCTGGTTCTACGACCCCAGGCGCCGGACGCTGACGTTGAAGGTCCTGCTCGGTGTGAACCCCGACCCGTCCCAGGACGGCGCGTTCGACGGCCCCGACAACATCACGGTCTCCCCGTACGGCGGCATCGTCCTGGCCGAGGACGGCGAGGGCGTCTCGCATCTCTTCGGCGCCACCGAGAGCGGCCGCACGTACCCGATCGCCCGCAACGACCTGAACGTCGGCACCGAAGAGGAGCCGGAGTACAGCGAGTTCGCCGGTGTCACCTTCTCGCCCGACGGCAAGACCCTTTACGCCAACATCCAGGACCCGGGCATCCTGGTTGCCATCACCGGCCCCTGGAAGCGGCAGAAGCGGTAATTAATTCGCTCGCAGGTCCCGCACCGCGCCTCCTACAGTGAGATCACAACGTCACGCACCTCCCGGTGCGATGGCAGCGGCTACTTCTCTCTCAAAGAATCCGACGCCGCCGCCGACTTGATCTCGGGAGGCGCAGCATGGGGTGGGTGCCCGGTGCGCAGGCAACGGTTACTTCATTTGATCGGAATGTTGCGGGTTCGAATCCCGTCAGCGACTTCGGGTCGCTGTAGCTCAATCGGCAGAGCATCCGGATAAGTCCGTCGCCGACCTCTGTTCTCGGGCACCCACCTTTCTCATGCGCGCTTCCCCCGAAACCTGCGAAGAATTCGGCAACCTGTAAAGAATTCGGGGGAATTCACCATGGCGCGATTCAACAGCAAGGCGGCGCGGGCGCGTCCCGTCTCCCGCGTGACCTCCACCGGGCGAGTGCTGCGTACATACGAGGGCGGCCGGGGCCGCGAGCGCGACGCACGCTCCGAGCTCTTCCTGCTCGCCGTGTCCAACTTCGTTTCGCAGCAGACCTTCTACGAGACCGGCGCCGACCGCGACGACCGCTTCGCGAAGCTCGTGCGCGAACTCGCCGTCACCGACCCGGCGTGGACGGCCGGCCTGCTCGGCTGGCTGCGCGGCGAGGGCAACCTGCGCACGGCCTCCGTCGTCGGCGCCGCCGAGTACGTCAAGGCCCGCCTGGACGCGGGGGCGACCGGCGGCCCAGCCAACCGGCAGGTCGTCGCCTCCGTGCTCCAGCGGCCCGACGAGCCCGGCGAACTGCTCGCGTACTGGACGGCGACGTACGGCCGCAACGTGCCCAAGCCGGTCAAGCGCGGCATCGCCGACGCCGTACGCCGGCTCTACCACGGCAAGGCGCTGCTGAAGTACGACACCGCGTCCAAGGGCTACCGCTTCGGCGACATCCTCAACCTCGTGCACGCCGCCCCGGACCCGGACAAGCCCTGGCAGGGCGAGCTGTTCCGGTACGCCCTCGACCGGCGGCACCACCCCGACGCCGCGGTGCCGCCCGCGTCGGACCGCGTCCTGACCGCCCACCGCGAGCTCATGGCGCTGCCGGTGGCCGAGCGGCGCGCGGTCGTGACGGCCGAGGGCGGTGCCGAGCGGCTGGCCGCGGCCGGGATGACGTGGGAGACGCTGGCGGGCTGGCTCCAGGGGCCGATGGACAAGGCGGCCTGGGAGGCCGTGATCCCGTCCATGGGCGCCATGGCACTCGTGCGCAACCTGCGGAACTTCGACGAGGCCGGAGTGTCCGACGAGGTCGCCGAGCGGGTCGCCGCGCGGATCAGCGACCCGGCGGAGGTCGCGCGCTCGCGGCAGTTCCCCTTCCGGTACCTCGCCGCGTACCAGCACGCGCCGTCGCTGCGCTGGTCGTACGCCCTGGAGCGGGCGCTCGGCCACTCGCTGGCCAACGTGCCCGCGCTGCCCGGCCGGACGCTGGTGCTCGTGGACCGCTCGGGCTCGATGTTCTGGTCGCGGCTGTCCGACCGCTCGGAACTCAACCGCGCGGACGCCGCCGCGATCTTCGGCACGGCACTCGCGCTGCGGGCGGAGCGCGCGGACCTGGTCGAGTTCGGCTCGACGAGCGACCGCGTGAAGTTCCGCAAGGGCGAGTCGGTGCTGAAGATCCTCGACCGCTTCGGCGACCTGGGCGGCACCGACACCACCGAGGCGGTACGCCGGCACTACCGGAAGCACGACCGGGTGCTGATCGTCACCGACGAGCAGCACACGCACCACCACCGGGGTGACCCGACCGAGCAGGTGCCGGCCGACGTGCCGGTCTACACCTGGAACCTCGCCGGGTACCGGGCGGGCCACGGTCCGTCGGGCACCGCGAACAGGCACGTCTTCGGAGGCCTGTCGGACGCGGCTTTCCGGATGGTTCCGCTGATCGAGGCCTCCCGGGACGCCGACTGGCCCTGGGCTGCATGAGGGGCCGACTGGCCCCTGGTTGCCTGAGACGCCGTGGCCCGCACCGCGTGGGGAGTGCGGGCCACGGTCTTGTCCGGACCCTTGTCCGGAGAGACACTGACATCTAACATTTCAGTATGGAGGCCATCCGGCCCGTGCCCCGCACCCTGCTCAGGGACCGGGCGTACGAGGCGATCCGGGACGCCATCGTGGCCGGGGAGATCGAGCCCGGCGCGGTGGTGCGGGACGCCGAGCTCGCGGAGCGGCTCGGGCTGTCCCGGGCGCCGGTACGGGAGGCGTTCTCCCGGCTCGTGGACGAGGGGCTGCTGGAGAGCAAGCCGCAGAGCTACACCCGGGTGACCCCGCTCGTGGCCTCCGACGTCAGGGACGCCGCCGCCGTGGTCGGCGCCATGCACGAGCTCGTGACGCGGGTCGCAGTGCCCCGGCTGCGTGCCGCGGACATCGAGGCGATGCGCGCCGCCAACCAGCGGTTCGCCGCCGCCGTCGGCACCGGAGACGTGGACGGGGCCCTGCGCGCCGACGACGCGCTGCACGAGGTCCTCGTCCGGGTGAGCGGCAACCGCGCGGCCGCCGCGACCGTCGCCCGCTACACCCCGCTCATCCGCCGCCTGGAGCGACAGCGCTTCGGCGAGGGCGGCAGCTGCCGCTCGGCCGGGCTGCACGATCGGCTGATCGAGGCCTGCGCGGCCGGTGACGTGGCCGAGGCGGTCCGTGTCACGGCGGAGATCTGGCGGGGGCTCGAAGAGCTCGCCGACTGAGACCGACCGATCCCCATCCCGACCCCGGGAGGAACCATGTCCCTTTCCTCGTCCCCGTCTCCTTCCTCTTCCTCGTCCCTTGCCTCGTACGAGCGTTACCCCCTTCTCTTCGGGCCCTCGCCCGTCCACCCCCTGGAGCGGCTCACCGAACACCTCGGCGGCGCCGCCCTCTGGGCCAAGCGCGAGGACTGCAACTCCGGTGTCGCGTACGGCGGGAACAAGACCCGCAAGCTGGAGTATCTGGTCGCCGACGCGCTCGCGAAGGGATGCGACACGCTGGTGTCGATCGGCGGGGTGCAGTCGAACCACACCCGGCAGGTCGCCGCCTGCGCCGCCCGCGCCGGTCTCAAGTGCGTGCTGGTGCAGGAGAGTTGGGTGGACTGGCCGGACGCCGTGTACGACAAGGTCGGCAACATCCTGCTCAGCCGCCTCGCCGGGGCCGACGTGCGGCTGGTGAAGGCCGGGTTCGGGATCGGGTTCAAGGAGAGCTGGGAGCAGGCGCTCAGGGAGGTCGAGGAGTCGGGCGGCAAGCCGTACGCCATCCCGGCCGGTGCCTCCGACCATCCGCTCGGCGGCCTGGGTTTCGCCGGGTGGGCGTACGAGGTCGCCGAGCAGGAGCGTGAGCTGGGCGTCTTCTTCGACACCGTGGTCGTGTGCTCGGTGACCGGCTCCACCCAGGCCGGCATGGTCGCCGGGTTCGCCGCGCTGGAGGAGGCGGGCGGGCGGCCCCGGCGCGTGCTCGGCATCGACGCCTCGGCCAAACCCGCCGCGACCCGTGGCCAGATCGCCCGGATCGCGCACAACACCGGGCAGCTCATCGGGCTCAAGCGCGAGCTGACCGAGTCCGACGTCGAACTCGACGAGCGGTACCACGCGGGCACGTACGGCATCCCCGACGAGTCCACCCTGGGAGCGATGCGGCTCGCGGCCCGGACGGAGGGGATGGTCACCGACCCCGTCTACGAGGGCAAGTCCATGGCCGGGATGATCGACCTCGTCTCGCGGGGCGAGATCGGCCGCGACTCCACGGTCCTCTATACCCACCTGGGCGGACAGCCGGCGCTGAACGCGTACAGCGCGCTGTTCTGACAACGCCTCTGCCCTGTCCGGCCCGAGGAATCAACCGGCCGGCCCGTGGGTTGTCAGGGGTTATCCCAGCTATCGGAGGAGCCTCCATGCCCGACGAACCAGCCGTACGAGAACTCCGCCTGGTCGTGACGGCGGACGACTACGACGCCGCGCTGCACTTCTACCGGGACGTGCTCGGCCTGACCGAGCGGGGCGCGTTCGCGTCGGAGGACGGGCGGGTCACGATCCTGGAGGCCGGGCGGGCCACGCTGGAGCTGACCGACCCCAACCACGCCGCCTTCATCGACGAGGTCGAGGTGGGGCGGCGGGTGGCCGGGCACGTCCGGGTCGCCTTCCAGGTGGACGACTCCGTCGCCACGACGGCGAAGCTGGCCGCCGCCGGAGCCGAGGTGGTCGCCGAGCCCACGCGCACCCCCTGGAACTCCCTGAACTCCCGGCTGGAGGCCCCGGGCGCCCTCCAGCTGACGCTCTTCACCGAGCTCGACGACTGAGGGGCCCGCGCGGCCGCCCCTGCCGGGCGGGGTCCGGCGCCGGATAAAGTGCTCAGCATGTGGACCGACGATCAGCGGGCGGAGCCGGGTGCCGAGCGGCCCGACGGTGCCCGGCGCCGGGCCACGATCCACGACGTCGCACGACTGGCCGGGGTGTCACGGCAGACGGTCTCCCGGGCGGTCAACGACAAGGGTGAGATCGACCCGGCCACCAAGGAACGGGTCCTGGAGGCGGCCCGGCTCCTGGACTACCGGCCCAGCCGGTTCGCGCGCGGACTCGTCCAGAAGGGCGCGGTGACGGCGGGCCTGGTCATCCCGGACCTGCGCAACCCGTTCTTTCCCGAGGTGGCCGCCGGGGTGCTGGAGGCGGCCGAGCAGCGCGGCTGGCAGGTGGTCGTGTGGGACTCCCGGATCGACGAGGCCAGGGAGCGGCAGGCCCTCGACGTGCTCTCCCACCAGGCGGACGCGGTCGTGGGCTACTTCAAGGACCCGGACGACGTCCTCACCCGGCACCTCGGAGGCGTGCCGCTGGTGCTCCTGGAGCGCGGCCCGCAGCAGACCCGGTTCGCGGCCGTGGGCATCGACGCCGCCACCGGAGTCGAGCAGGGTCTGAACCACCTGTTCCGCGCGGGGCACCGCAGGATCGGCATGCTGGACGGCTTGCACAGCCCCGGCCCCCGCAGGCTGGCGTTCCTGGAGCACGTGCGGCGCCTCGGACTGCCGGTCGACGAGGACTGGGTCGTGGTGTGCCCGGAGCACAGTGTGGCCGGCGGCGAGGCCGGCATGGAACGGCTCCTGGTGGCGCGGCCCGGGATCACCGCGGTCTTCGGCTTCAACGACTTGATCGCGGTCGGGGCGATGCGCACCGCCCGCCGTCATGGCCGGAGCGTTCCCGACGATCTGGCCGTGCTGGGCTTCGACGGCCTCTCCCTGGGCGAACTGGTGGAACCCGCCCTGACCACGCTGCACATCGACAAACGGCGGCTGGGACGGCTGGCCGTGGAGCAGGTGGCCCGGCTGCGCGCGGGTGAGGAGCCGCTGCGGGGCGCGGACGCCTGGGTGGTGCCCGATCTGGTGGTCCGCGCCTCCGCCTGAGCTGCGTGGGTGTGGTGGTCCGCGTGTCCGCCTGAGCTGCGTGGGTGTGGTGGTTCGCGTGTCCGCCTGAGCCGCCCGCGCGGGGCCCGGCAGACCGTTCCGTGCAGCTCCCTTGACCGTTCCGGCCGGCCCTCGCCTTCCTCGGCATCTTCACGTTCGTCGGCCTCTGGAACGACTACATCTGGTCCCTCTCAACATCCTCTACAACACCGACTACTCGCTGGTGATGGCCGGCGCGCTGATGAGCGTCATCCCGCTGATCGTCGTGTTCCTGATCGGGGCGCGGCACTTCCTGCGGGATCTGGCGGCGGGGGCGATGAAGATGTAGGGCGGCGGGGTGTGCGGACCTCCGACCGCCGGCCGTTCTCGATAAGGTGCGGAGAGGGTCCCCGGTTAGAGTCCCCGGTTCGTGAGGAGTGGCTGCATGGCGCAGGTCAGGCCCATGCGGGCGGATGCTCGGCGCAACTACGAGCGGTTGCTGAAGGTGGCCGCGGAGGCCTTCGCCGAGCACGGGGAGGGCGCGTCGCTCGACGACATCGCCAAGCGGGCCGGGGTCGGCTCCGGCACGCTCTACCGGCATTTCCCGACCCGGCACGCGCTGCTGGAAGCCGCGTACTTCGACCGCATCGAGGCGATCGCGGCCCGGGCCGACGAACTCGCGGCCGAACTGCCCCCGGGCGGGGCGCTGGTGGAGTGGCTGTACGAACTCGGCGCTGGGATGATCCAGATGCGCGGCCTCAGGGCCCTGCTGGGCCCGGCCGTCACCCAGAGCGGCTCGACCGTGGCCACGGCCTGCGGCGACTCGGTGAAGAGCGCGGCGGAGCGCCTGGTCCGGGCAGCACAGCTGGAGGGCACGCTCCGGCGGGACGTCGAGCCGGTCGACGTACTGCGGCTGGCGCACGGCGTGTCGACGGCGGCGGAGCTGGCGGACGGGGAGGGCGGGCACATCCGCCGCTATCTGACGTTGCTGACGGAGGGCCTCCGGCCTTCGGCGCGGCTGTGAGGGCATCTGCGTGACCTGCCGGACGCCGAGCTGCACCTGCTCGACGGCGGGCACTGGCTGCTGGAGACCCACCTGGAGGAAGTCGTCGCCCTGGTGCGGGACTTCCTCGGCAGGGTGCATGTCCAGCAGCCGGCCCCCTAGCGCTCGTCAGGTGCCGGCTCCGGCCCTGGCTACAGAGACTGGGCTGCCGGCTTCACCATCCCCCTGACCGTGCGGGACTTCACGAAGTCGCCGATCGCCGTCATCTCCCACTCGCCGGAGAACTGGCGGATCAGCTTGGCCATCATCACGCCGGTCTGCGGCTCGGCGCTGGTGAGGTCGAAGCGGACCAGTTCCTCGCCGGTGGTGCCGTCCAGGAGGCGGCAGTAGGCCTTGGCGACCTCCGTGAACTTCTGGCCGGAGAAGGAGTTGACCGTGAAGACCAGGCCGGTGACCTCCTGCGGGAGACGGCCGAGGTCGACCATGATCACCTCGTCGTCGCCGCCGCCCTCGCCCGTGAGGTTGTCGCCGGAGTGCCGGATCGCCCCGCCCACGATCTGGAGCTTGCCGAAGTAGCAGCTGTCGATGTGGTTGCGCTGCGGCCCGTAGGCGATGACCGAGGCGTCCAGGTCGATGTCCTTGCCGCGGTACGCCGGCTCCCAGCCGAGGCCCATCTTGACCTGGGAGAGCAGGGGGCGGCCGCCCTTGATCAGGGAGACGGTCTGGTTCTTCTGGAGGCTGACGCGGCCCTTGTCGAGGTT
>NZ_NGFN01000246.1 GCF_002148965.1 Streptomyces swartbergensis
GACACGCAGGGGTCCTTTCGGGGGTGGGGGAGTCGAGGAGCGCGGTCAGCCCTTGACGCCGGTGGAGGCGATGCTGTTGACGAACGACCGCTGGAAGGCCACGAACAGCGCCAGGATCGGCACGGTGATCATGGAGGAGTAGGCCATGATCTGGCCCCAGCCGACGTTGAGCTGGAAGAAGTAGGAGATGCCGACCATCACCGGCCGCAGGTCCTCGCTCTGCACGACCATCAGCGGCCACAGGTAGGAGTTCCAGGCGGGCAGGAAGGTGAGGATGGCGACGGTGGCGACGGCCGGACCGGACAGCGGCATGACGATGCGCCGGTAGATGGTGAACCAGCCCGCGCCGTCCACGATCGCCGCCTCGTCGATCTCCCTGGGGATGCTCTGGAAGTACTGGTGGAAGAAGAAGATCGAGAAGGCGTTGGCGACGAACGGCAGGATCTGCACCTGGTAGGTGTCCATCCAGCCGGTGGTCCACTCCAGGTGGAAGCCGTTGACGCGGAGCAGCGGCAGCTGGTTGACCCACCACACCAGCGGCAGCGCGAACGTCTCGAACGGCACGATGAGGGTGGCGATGACGGCGGTCAGGACGGCCTTCCGGCCGGGCCAGCGCATCCGTGACAGGGCGAAGGCGGCAAGGCTGTTGACGACGATGCCGAGGACCACGGTGATCGAGGAGATCAGCACGGAGTTCAGCAGGAAACGTGCCGCCGGGACGCGCTCGAACACGCCCGTGTAGTTGTCCAGTGACAGGGCGCCGACCGGCAGGAAGGCACGCAGGGAGCCCAGGTCGCCGAAGATCTGGTCGTCCGGCTTGAACGACGAGACGAGCATGAAGACGAGCGGAAGCGCGAAGACCAGGGCCAGGACGACCCGGCCGGCGTGACCGCCGAGGTGCTTCAGGAAGGAGGTCATGTCAGTCCTTCTCCCGGGTCAGGAAACGCTGGACGAGGGACACGGTCAGCACCAGTACGAAGAAGACGAGGGAGACGGCCGCCGCGTACGCGGTCTGCTGCTGCTCGTAGCCGGTGCGCATCGCCTGGTAGACGACGGTGGTCGTGGAGTCGAGCGGGCCGCCCTCGGTCATCACGTTGATCTGGGTGAACAGGCCGAACGACGCGATGGTGATGGTGATCAGCACGAACGTGCGGGTGGCGCGCAGTCCGGGCCAGGTGACATGGCGGAAGCGGTGCCAGCGGGTGGCCCCGTCCAGGTCGGCGGCCTCGTACAGCTCGGCGGGGATGGTCTGCAGGCCCGCCAGCCAGATGATCATGTGGAAGCCGACGCCCTGCCACACCGACATCAGGATGATGGCGGGCATGGCGGTGGCCGGGTCACCCAGCCAGTCCCGGCCCTGGACGTGTCCGAAGGTGAGTGCCGAGAGCACGTGGTTGACCAGGCCGTCCTGCCGGTAGAGGAAGGTCCACAGCAGGGACACGACCACCATCGAGGTGACGACCGGCAGGAAGTAGACGGTGCGGAAGAAGTTGACGCCGCGCACCTTCGCGTTGACCAGCAGGGCCAGCACCAGCGCGAGCCCGGCCTGCAGAGGCACGACGACGGCGGCGAAGTACGCCGTGTTGCGCAGGGACTTGAAGAAGACCGGGTCCTGGAAGAGCTGGGTGAAGTTCCTGAGGCCCACGAAGCGGGCCGGGGTGGGCGAGATGAGCCGTGCGTCGGTGAACGCCAGGGCGAAGGTCAGGGCGACCGGTACGACGAGGAAGACGATCAGCAGCACGACGGCCGGGGTGGCCATGCCGAGGGCGGTGAGGCTCTCACGGCGACGGGCGTGCGTCGTTCGGGTTCGCCGGACCGGGCGCAGCCGCTCGAGGGCTGCGGTCATGGTGGTCACGGTAGCTCCAGAGGGGTGCCGGTCCGGCTCGGGTCGGCGCGGCTGAGCAGGTCGGGCGAAGTCCGCTGCAGTTCGGCAGCGCCCCGAAGGGGCGCGGGGAACTGCGCGACCAGCCACGACGGTGTCGCAGACGATCGACGACACATCGCGGCCCCGCGGCGGAGCCGCATATCGACACAGCCAGCGGAGCGCTCAGGCGCGGTCGGGGGCCCGAACCGGACCGGTGGGTCAGCCGGCGTCGTAGTGGTTCGTCTTGAGGTTGTTGTCGATGGCCTTGGCGGCCTGCCCGAGAGCGTTCTTGGGGTCGGCCCCGGCCAGGATGTCCTGAGTCGCCTTCTGGAACTCGGTGGAGATGTACGGGTAGGCCGGGGTGGCCGGGCGGACCTCCGCGAACTTGCGCGCGTACTGGACGAACACGTTGAACTTCCCGCCCGGCTGGTAGCCGTCGACCTGCTTGGCGGCGGCGTCGGTGGCCGGGATCGTGCCGGTGGCCTTGGCGTAGTCGACGAAGTACTTGGTCTGGCGGGAGAACTTCAGCCATGCCTGCGCGCCGGCCTTGTCGGAGCAGGTGGAGCTCATCGCCCACTGCCAGGAGGCGCCGCCGATCCTGGGCCCGTGCCCGAAGTCGACCGGCGGGATGACCGCGAGGTCGTCACCGAGCTTGTCGGCGTTCTTGACCGCGTTCCAGCTGCCGTCCCAGTGGAGGGCGCTCTTGCCGGCGAGGAAGTCCTTGTTGGGATCGACCCCGGACTTCTTCGACAGATATCCCTTGGACACCAGCGAGCGGAACCAGGTGGCCCACTCCACGGCGTTCTTGCCGTCGAGCGTGCCCGAGGCGGTCTTGTAGCCGTCGCGGTCGATCAGATCCCCGCCGAAGCTCTGCAACTGGGGGGAGTAGCCGTACGAATACCACTCGCCGAGACCGCCGGTGCCCATCTCCAGCGGATACTCGAACTTCCCGCTCTTCTTCAACTTGGCCAGCGCGGAGTCGAACTCGGCCTTCGTCCAGGGCTTGTCGATGGTCGGTATGCGGATGCCGTACTCGTTCAGCACCGACTTGCGGGCGAAGAAGGCGAGGGAGACGTCGTAGAAGCCGAACGCGTAGACCTTGTCCTGGTAACGGCCGATGGTGCTGGGCAGTTGGGCGGACAGCGGTACCTCGCTGCCGGAGACGTCGATCGGGGCCAGATAGCCGCCCCAGGCCCAGTTCGGCACGTTGGGGCCGTCCACGTCCAGCAGGCAGGGCAGCTTGCGGGCCGAGGCGGCGGCCACGACCGAGTCGTTGTAGCTGCTCTGCGGGAATGCCTGGAGCTCGACCTTGTACTTGCTCTGCGAGCCGTTGAAATCCTTGATGATCTTCTTGACGACGTCGAGCTCGGCCGAGTTTCCGGCGTTGTGCGTCCACAGGGTCAGCGTGCCGCCGTCGGCTCCGGACGTGCTGCCGCTGCTTCCGGTCGCGCATCCGGCGACCAGCGCGGTCGCGGCCGCGACGGCTACACTCGCGACTGCGAGGCGCCTGGTTCTGAACACCACGAGGTTCCTCCATCTCACTGAGACGGGTCTTGCCGGACCCGCCTGGGCGACCGGTTGCGACGGTCGCTGTTCTTGGTGGCCGTCCCGCCGCCCGGAGGTCGTAGCTCCGGGCGGCGGGACAACCGTCTTCAGGTGCGTCGGTCCGCCGCCGGGGTGCCGAGGGAGGCGCGCTCGCGCAGCGGCATGGGCACACGGTGCACGACTGGTTCGAGCGGCCCTTCGCCGAGGATCAGCTCCACGGCGAGACGGCCGAGCCGGTAGTGCGGCAGTTTCAGCGTGGTGAGCGCCGGGCGCAGTACGGACGCGATGTCCTGGTCGTCGAAGGACACCACCGACACATCCCCGGGCACCGACAGACCCGCCTCGCCGAGGGCCTGATAGGCGCCCATGGACACCCGGTCGGTCAGGCACACCAGCGCCCGGGGGCGATGACCCGCCGCGAGCAGCGCGGCCACCTCCCGGTGGCCGTCCCGCGTGTCCCAGTCGCACTCGACGACACCGTCCAGCCGGGCCCCGCCCACCCGCAGGACCTCCTCCAGACCGCGCATGCGCTCGTTGCCCGCGATGATGCCCTCGGGTGTGGCCGGAACGGCCTGGTGGCCGCCGATCGCCCAGATGCCCTCCCGGTGACCGGCCGCGAGCAGGGCGCGGGCCGCGTCCCGGCCCGCCTCCAGCTCGTCCGGGACGACGGAGGGCGCGTCGAACCCGGGGGCCAGGCAGTTCAGCAGGACCACCCGGCGCCCGAAGAGCTCCTTGGGAGGAGTCACGTACCGCGTGAACATGGAGCCGTAGATGACCGCGTCGACCTGCCGGTCCAGCAACGCGTGGACCAGCGACGACTCGGCGGCGCGGTCGCCACCGGCCTCCGTGATGAACAGCAGGTGATCCCGCTCCCGGGCCGCCTCCAGCGCACCGCGGATCACATCGCCCGCGAACGGAGTGGTGGTGATCCGGTCCGACACGAACCCGATGGTCTGGGTCGACTTCGTCCGCAGGCTGCGCGCGGTGACGTTGGGGCGGTAGCCCAGCTCCCGGGCGGCCTCCAGCACGCGGTCGCGGGACGCCTCGGAGATGCGCATGTCGGTGCGGCCGGACAGGGCGAACGACGCGGTCGTCGGCGAGACGCCCGCCCTGCGGGCGACGTCGGCCATGGTCACACGGCGCTCAGGCATCGGTGGGTCAGCTCCGTTGTTAAATCGGATTAGCAAGATGCGATGAGAGTGATGCGTCTCGCGTTCGGTGTCAACACCCGGGATATCTCGAAGGAACACCTGCGACCTTATGTCCTGTTTTGCCAGACCTTTCAGTAACACCCGGGCAACTCGCTGCGCGTTAGCACTTGCTTTAGCAGTCGAGACACGCGAACCATGCCGAGCCATCTACTAAACCGATTTGGCACGGCGTCGAGCCTGCCGCGCGCCCCAGGAGTCAGCCATGAGGAGAAGAACGGCCCTCAGTGTCGTGTCCGCCGTCGTGGGCGGCACGACGGTCCCCTTCGCGTTCGCTCCCGCTCCCGCCGCCGCCCGGGACCGGCAACGGCCCCAAAGCCCCTCCGCCCGCTGGGACTTCGACGAACGCGCGGGCACGGTCACCCGCGAGGCGGTCTCCGGTGCCGCCGACCCGATCGACTACGTCTTCACCGACGCCCGCTTCAAGCCCGACAGCGACCCCGTACGCCGCCGCGGCGTACGCGGCCGGGCCCTGTACTTCGACGGCTACTCCACCGTCGTCACCGCCCGGGGCCCCGGCGACCTCGACCCCGCCGGCGGCCTCACTCTCGACGTGTGGCTCGCGCCCTACGCCTACGAGCACGGCATCGACGGCAAGCCCCAGGCCCTGGTCAACCAGCACGACCCGGACGCGAGGACCGGATTCCTGCTCGGTCTGCGCCGCTTCGGGCAGCTCGTCTTCCAACTCGGCTTCGGCACCGACCTGATCGAGGTCGAGGGAGCCGTCGACCAGCCGGCCACCAAGGGCCGGTGGACACACGTCACGGCCACCTACGACCCGGCCGCCCGGCAACTGCGTCTCTACCGCGACGGCCGGCCGATCGGCACCGCCACCACCCCGGACAGGGCCCCCCGACTGGCCCCGGACGAACCGCTGCTCATAGGACGGCACAACCGGCCGACGCTGCTGAACGGTGAGTTCCACGCCAACATGTACACCGGGCTGCTGGACAGCGTCGTGATCCGCCCGGGCACCCTGGACGACCCGGAGGCGCGCACGGAGCACGACGACGCGATCGCGGCCCTGCCCGGCCGCCGCGTGCCCCGGCCGGACCTGGCGCAGCACCGGTCCCGCTTCGACGGCGACCGGCACCGCCCCCAGTTCCACATGCTGCCGCCCTGGCACTGGATGAACGAGCCGCACGCGCCCGTGTACTTCAAGGGCAAGTACCACATCTTCTACCAGCACGACCCGTTCGGCCCGTACTGGGGCCAGATCCACTGGGGACACGCGGTCAGCACCGACCTGGTGCACTGGCGGGACCTGCCCATCGCCCTCGCACCCGCCGCGGACTCGGTCGGTCCCGACGGCTGCTGGTCGGGCTCCGCGTACGTCGACGGCGACCGGGGGCCCGTGCTCTTCTTCACCGGCGGCGACGACCGCCTGGCCCACCGCCAGCGCACCGGACTCGCTGTCTCCACCTACCCGGCCGACGGGGACACGGACCTGCCGACCTGGACCATGAGGTCCGAGCCGGTCACCGAAGCCCCGGCAGGTCTCCCGGCGGGCCCCGGCACCGCGTGGGCGGAGAACTTCCGCGACCCGTTCGTCTGGGAGGAGGACGGCGTCTGGTACCAGCTGGTCGGCAGCGGCATCGTCGACTACGACGGCACCCGGGTCACCCGGAAGCACGGCGGAACCGCACTCGTGTACACCGCCCGCAGGCCCGAGGGCCCTTGGACGTACCGCGGCCCCCTGCACCGGAACGACCTCGCCACCCAGCCCGGACCCGGCGAGGTGTGGGAGCTGCCGGTGCTCCTCCCGCTGCCCGGCCCGCAGGGCAAGCGCACCGGCAAGCACATCCTGCTGATCAGCCCCTGGTGGGAGGCGTTCCACCCGGAGGCCGTCAAGCACACCTACTACTGGATCGGCACCTTCGACAAGCGCGCCTGCCGCTTCGTGCCCGACCACGAGGAGCCCCGCGAGTTCGACCTCGGCGAGCACTTCACCGGCCCGTCCGGCTTCGTCACCCCCGACGGCAGGTCCGTGCTCTTCAGCATCACCCAGGACCGCCGCACCGAACAGCAGCACGCCCAGTCCGGCTGGGCGCACAACGCCGGGATGCCCGTCAGCGTCTCCCTCCGCCGGGACGGGACCCTCGGCGTGGAACCGATCGCCGAGGCGGCCGGCCTGCGCGGCGAGCGGCTCGCCCGGATCCGCCGGACATCCGTCGAGGAAGCGAACCGGCGGCTCGCCGGCGTCTCCGGCGACCTGCTGGACATCCACGCCGTCATCGAACCGCGCGACGCCCGCAGCATCACCCTGGCGGTCCGGGCCTGCGCCGACGGCACCGAACAGACCCTGCTGTCCTACGACACCGCCGAACGCCGCTTCTCGATCGACCGCGGGCGCTCCAGCCTCGACCCGGACGTCCGCAAGGGCGTGCACGGCGGAACCGTCGAACTCGACGGCGGGAAACTGCGGTTGAGGGTCCTGCTCGACCGCTCGATGCTGGAGGCCTACGTCAACGGCACCCACAGCCTCACCAGCCGGGTCTACCCCACCCGGGAAGACGCCACCGGCCTGCGACTGACCGCCGACCGAGGCGCCGCCCGCGTCCTGGAACTGGACGTCTGGCGGATGAACGGCGCCTACGACACACCCGTCGCCCCGGCCGCCTACGATCCGCCGCGCCCGGCGGACGTCGACGCCCTGCCCAACCACGACTTCGCCACCGGAGACCTCACCGGGTGGACCGTCGTCTCCGGCACCACCTTCAGCGACGCCAACGTGACCACCCGCACCGACTGGGGCTGGGGCGGGCCCTTCTACCAGGCGCAGACCCAGGACGACACGTCCGGCCACCACCTGTGGGGCTTCAACCCGGACGCGGGCGGCGACGAGGCCACCGGGGTGCTCCGCTCCGCCACCGTCGTCCTCGGCGGAGACGGCGTCGTCGACCTGCTCGTGTCCGGCGGCAACGACCCCGACCGGCTCTACGCGGCCGTCGTCCGCGCCCGCGACGGCAAGGTGCTGGCCAAGGCGACCGGCCGCGGCGTGGAACAGTACCGCCGTGTCGTGTTCGACCTGGCCGCGCACATCGGCGAGCGGATCCATGTGGAGGTGGTCGACCGGGCGGCGGGCGGCTGGGGTCACATCAACGTGGACGACGTCAACGTGCCCGTACGGCGATAGAGGGTCTGCGGGGCGCCGCCCGCGGCAGGAAACAGAGAAAGGCAAGGGAGAACTCTCCTTGCCTTTCTCAAGCTATAGCAGACAGGGGGCCTTGCGGCAAGGCCCCCTGTGTGCCGCAGACTGTCCCGCCTATGCCAGGACCTGCGGAAACGGGAGCATGACGTGACCCCCCTGACCACCAGTGCGTTCGATCTTCCCGACCGCCTCTCGCACAAAGCCGACCCGGCGCTGATCGCCGGGGACGAGCGGCACTTCGCTGCCGTCGCCGCGTGTCTCGAACAGTCGATCGCCGAGCTGTCCGGCCGCCTCGATGCCGAGCGCAGGGCGCCCGGCGGGAAGGGACGGCAGGCGATGGACCGGGACGCCGAGATCCACCGGCTGACCGCCCGCCTGCGGGCACTGCGGCGCTTCGGCCTGGACCTGTGCCTCGGGCACATGGTCGGCGCGGACGACTCCGAGCCCGTGTACGTGGGGCGACTCGGCCTCACCGACAGCGAGGGGCGCCGGCTGCTGGTCGACTGGCGTTCCCCCGCGGCCGAGCCGTTCTTCGGCGCCACCCACGCCAACCCGATGGGGCTCGCGAGCCGTCGCCGGTACCGCTGGACCGGCGGCCGGATCAGCGACTACTGGGACGAGGTGTTCACCGCGGACGGAGTCGTCGGGCACGCCGCGCTCGACGACCAGTCCGCCTTCATCGCCAGCCTGGGCAGCAACCGCTCACCCCGGATGCGGGACGTGCTCGGCACCATCCAGGCCGACCAGGACGCCATCATCCGCGCGGGTTCCCGAGGCGCCCTCGTCGTCGACGGCGGCCCGGGCACGGGCAAGACGGTCGTCGCCCTGCACCGCTCCGCCTACCTCCTGTACTCCGACCCCCGGCTCGGCCACCGCCGGGGCGGCGTCCTGTTCGTCGGCCCGCACCGGCCCTACCTCTCCTACGTCGCCGACGTCCTGCCCAGCCTCGGCGAGGAGGGCGTGCAGACCTGCATCCTGCGGGACCTCGTCCCCGAGGGAGCCGAAGCGGCGGTCGAGAGCGACCCGGACGTCGCGCGCCTGAAGGCGTCCGCGGACATGGTGAAGGCGATCGAGAAGGCTGTCACGTTCTACGAGGAGCCGCCCGCCGAGGGGATGACGGTCACGACCCACTGGTCCGACATCCGGCTCAGTGCCGAGGACTGGCTCGTGGCGTTCGCGGCGGCGGAACCCGGTACCCCGCACAACGACGCGCGCGGCCAGGTCTGGGAGGAACTGCTCACGATCCTGGAGGACAAGCACGAGGGCGACGCGCCGGCCGCCCTGCTGCGCAGGTCGCTGTCGCGGAACAGGGACCTGCTCACGGCCTTCAACCGCGCCTGGCCGCTGCTGGAGGCGAGCGATCTCGTCGGAGACCTGTGGTCGGTACCGGCCTACCTGCGGATGTGCGCTCCCTGGCTCAGCCGCGAAGAGGTACGAAAGCTGCAGCGCGAGGATCCTCAGGCCTGGACGGCGTCCGACCTGCCGCTGCTGGACGCGGCACGGCAGCGGCTCGGCGACCCGGAGGCGTCACGACGCGCACGCCGGCACGCCGCCGCCGTCGCCGCCGAACGCGAACGCATGGACAGGGTCATCGACAACCTGCTGGAGGCCCACACCCACGACGACGGCGAAGGGGTGCTGGTCATGCTGCACGGGCAGGACATGCGCAACTCCCTGGTCGACGAGTCCGCCCTGCCCACCGCCGACCCGGACCGGCTCGCCGGCCCGTTCGCGCACATCGTCGTGGACGAGGCCCAGGAACTGACCGACGCGGAGTGGCAGATGCTGCTGCTGCGCTGCCCGTCCCGCAGCTTCACCATCGTCGGGGACCGCGCCCAGGCCCGGCACGGGTTCACGGAGTCGTGGCGGGAACGGCTCGCGCGGGTGGGGTTCGGCCGGATCGACCTGGCCTCACTGAGCATCAACTACCGGACACCGGAAGAGATCATGGCGGAGGCCGAGCCGGTCATCCGGGCCGCGCTCCCGGACGCCAACGTGCCGACCTCCATCCGCAGCGGCGGTGTCCCCGTCGTGCACGGATCCACCGCGGAGCTGCACTCGGTCCTCGACAGCTGGCTCGCCGCCCATCCGGACGGGATCGCCTGTGTGATCGGCGATCCCGGGTTCCGGCCGGCTTCGCCCCGGGTCCGTTCGCTGACCCCGGAGCTGTCGAAGGGGCTGGAGTTCGACCTGGTCGTCCTCGTCGACCCGCAGGACTTCGGCACGGGCATCGAGGGAGCGGTCGACCACTATGTCGCCATGACCCGGGCGACCCAGCAGCTCGTCGTCCTCACGAGCCCCTGACACGGGCTCCGGCCGGGGCCCTCCAGCAGCGCGGGCCCCGGCCGGAAGTCCTACGCGGCGAGCTCCTTGCGGATGCGGTCCAGCATGAACGCCGACGACTCCCGGGCCCGCTCCTCCCAGGCGAAGACACAGGACGTGGCGACACCGTCGAAGCCCAGTTCGCGGAGCGTGCCGAAGAAGGCGTCCCAGTCGACCTCGCCCTGGCCGATGTCGAGGTGCTGGTGGATCCGGGCCGGAGTGCCCGGCGGGTTGAGGATGTAGCGCAGGCCGGACGAACCCTTGTGGTTGAAGGAGTCCGCGATGTGCACGTGCTGGAGCTTGTCACCGGCATAGCGCATCATCGCCGCGATGTCGGCGCCGACCTCGGAAGCACCGGAGAGGTGGAAGGAGTGCGGGGCGCAGTACAGGTAGTTCACCCACGGCTTGTTGATCGCGCGGACGAGATCGACGGCGGGAGTGTTCTCCTCGCAGAAGTCGTCCGGGTGGGCCTCCAGGTTCAGAGCGATGCCTTCGCGCTCGAACACCGGCAGCAGTTCCTCCAGCGAGCGCCAGAAGGCTGCCTCGCTCTCGGCGGCCCGCTCGGGACGGCCGTTGAACTCCGAGTTCATCAGCGGGCATTCGAGCTCGACGGTGATCTCGATCATCCGCTTCCAGTAGCGGACGGCGGCCTGCCGCTCGGTCTCGTCCGGCGAGGACCACTTGTACAGCGGCAGCACCGAGGACAACCGCACACCGTGCCGGCGCAGCGACTGCTTCAGCTCCGCCACCCGCTCGTCGTCCGCACGCGGGTGCAGGAAGAACGGCATGAAGTCCGCTCGCGGCGACAACTCGATGTACTCGTAGCCGAGTTCGGCGACCGTACGCACCATCTCGTCGATCGGCAGGGAGCGGAACATGTAGGGGTCGAGGGCGATCTTCACGCGGTCCCTCCGTAGAACGCGGGGCGGGGCTTCATGTCGACGGTGACGGTCTCGCCGCCGGTCTCCAGGGACCGGACGGCGGCGTCGGTGATGACGGTGGCGGCGTAACCGTCCCAGGAGGACGGGCCGGTGGGCTCGGCGCCGGCGGCCACGCCTGCGACCCACTCGCGGAACTCGGTGTCGAAGGCCTCCGCGAACCGGTCCTTCCAGTCCTGGAGCACACCCGTGCCGTGGCGCGCGGCGGTGCGGACCCCGACGGCCGCCGGATCGGGCAGCCGGACCAGGCCGTCCTCGCCGACGACCTCGCACTGGATGTCGTAGCCGTACTGGCAGTTGACGAAGACCTCCAGGTCGATCCGGACGCCCCCGGACGTCTCGAAGATCATGATCTGAGGGTCCTTGAGATGCGCGAAGCGCTTGCTCGTGGCGCGCGGGGTGACCACCTGGGCGGAGACGATCTCGTCGTCGAGCAGCCAGCGCAGCACGTCGATCTCGTGCACGGCGGTGTCCTGGGCGGCCATGGCTGAGTGGTACGACTCCGGCACGGTCGGGTTGCGGTGGGCGCAGTGCACGATCAGCGGGGCCCCGAGCGAGCCGGTCGACAGGACCTCCTTCATCTGGCGGTAGCCGGCGTCGAAGCGGCGCATGAAGCCGACCTGCACCAGGCGGAGGCCGTGCGCCCGCTCGGCCTCGACGATCCGCAGACAGTCCTCGGCGGTCGTGGCCAGGGGCTTCTCGCAGAACACCGGTTTGCCGGCCGCGATCGCGTTCAGGACGTGTTCGGCGTGGGTGGGGCCCCAGGAGGTGACGAGGACGGCGTCCACGTCGGGGGAGGCGATCAGCTCCGCGCCGGTGGGCAGCGCGGTGGCCCCGATCCGGGCCGCCACCTCGGCGGCGCGGTCGGCGTCGATGTCGGTCACGGCCGTCACGGACGCCCCGGTGACGACCTCGGTGAGCCGCCGGATGTGGTCCTGGCCGATCATTCCGGCGCCGATGACGCCTACACGTACGGTCATGGTCGTTTCCTTCACAGGGAGGGTCAGGAAAAGCGCGTGCGGAGTTCGGCTTCGAGGGTTTCGAGGGTGCGGCCCTTGGTCTCGGGGACGTAGAGCTTCACGAAGATGAGGGACAGCACGCCCGCCACCACGAAGAGGAAGAAGGTGTTGGAGATCCCGATCCCGGAGACAAGGGACGGGAAGACCAGCCCGATCACGAAGTTGGTCAGCCACAGCACCACGGCCGCGATCCCCATGCCGAAGCCGCGCATCCGCATCGGGAAGATCTCCGACAGCATCAGCCAGGTCACCGGCGAGATCGCGCCCTGCTGGAAGGCGAGGAACGTGACCGTCATGGCGAGCACCGCGAACGCCCGTGCGTCACCCGAGGGCAGCACCAGGGAGAAGACGCCGATCAGCAACAGGGCGACGGTCGTGCCGGCCTGACCGGTCATCAGCATCGGGCGGCGCGGTACCCGGCCCAGCAGCCAGATGCCGACGAAGGTGGCCAGCACCGAGATCACACCGTTGGCGATGTTCGCCGTCAGCGCGCTGTCGGCGGCGAAACCGGCGTCGGTGAGGATCTGCGTGCCGTAGTACATGATCGTGTTGACGCCGGTGATCTGCTGCACGATCGCGATGCCGAACCCGACGAACATCAGCTTCCGCAGCCACGGCGTGCTCTTCATGTCCTGCCAGCCGCCGAGCTTCGCCTGCTCGTCCTTGACGGCGAGTGCGGACACCTCCTTCAGCTCGGCCTCGGCCCGGGCCTGCGATCGCACCTGCCTGAGGACTTCGAGGGCCTCCCCGAAGCGGCTCCGGGAGGCCAGCCAGCGGGGGCTCTCCGGCATCACCAGCATGCCGAACCAGAGCACCACGGCCGGCAGCGTGGCGACGACCAGCATCCAGCGCCACACGCCACCGGACTCGCCGCCGACCTGGGCGATGATCGCGTTCGACGTGAAGGCCAGCAGCTGACCGCTGACGATCATCAGCTCGTTGCGGGTGACGAGAGCGCCGCGCCGCTCGGCGGGCGAGATCTCCGCGAGATACACCGGCACGGTCACCGACGCGCCACCGACCGCGAGACCGAGCACGAACCGCGCAACGATCATCACCTCGGTCGTGGGGGCGAGCGTGCAGCCGAGCGCGCCGACGAAGAACAGCACGGCCAGCAGCAGGATGTTGCGCCGCCTGCCGCGCGCGTCCGACAACCGGCCGCCGGCCACCGCGCCCAGCGCGGCACCCAGCAGCAGCGAGCTGGTGACCATGCCCTCGGTGACCGGGGTCAGGCCGAGGTCCTCGGTCATGTAGGGCAGGGCGCCGTTGATGACGCCGGTGTCGTAGCCGAAGAGCAGACCACCGAACGTGGCGATGATCGTGATCRGCCTCAGCCGCCGCCTGACCGCCGGGGGAGCGTCGTCCGCGACGGCGGTCAGGCGGCGGCTGAGGCTGATCACGATCATCGCCACGTTCGGTGG
>NZ_NGFN01000247.1 GCF_002148965.1 Streptomyces swartbergensis
GGGCGGGGGCGCGCTTCGCCTCCGCGGGGATCGCGGTGGTGGTCATGACCTCAGCTCCGCCTTCGCCTCGGTGATGTAGTTCTCGGCCGCCTCGCGGGGCGACATGCGCGCGTAGGACACCTGGTCGTAGTCGCGCTGGAAGGTGGACTGGAGGGCGTTGTCGCCCGCCGGCGGTGCCTGGGGCGGGTCCTTGAGCTTGCCCTCCAGGGAGGCCTGGAAGTCGGCGATGGTCTTGTCGAAGTCCTTGAGCTGCGGGCCGAGTTCGTCGCGGATGGTCTCGTTGACGGGGATGCCCCGGCTGGCGCCGAGGATCTTCGCGGCCTGCCGGTCGTTGACGAGGAAGTCGACGAGCTGCGCCGCCTCCTTGGGATGGCCGGTGTTGGCGGAGACGCCGAGGAACATGGACGGCTTGAAGTACTGGCCGGGTGTGCCGTCCTCGCCGGACGGCATCGGGGCGAGGGTGACTCCGCTCGGGACGAGGGCGAGGTAACCGCTCGCGGGGGCGTCCCAGTTGGCGTCGGACACCGCCTTGCCGCGCCCGAGCGGGGTGTTCTCGACCGAGCCGTCGAGCTGGGTGGTCTGCTCGGCGGGTGAGACGGCGCCCTCGCGGCGCAGTTTGTCGGTGAAGGTCCACCAGCGGGTGAGGTCGTCGGCGGTGAAGCCGAGGCCGCCGCCCTCGGTGTAGAGGGCCTTGCCCTGCCCGCGCAGCCAGACCTCGAAGGCGTCCTCGCTCTGGCCGGGGTCGGTCGCCCCGGGCCTGCCGGTCTTCTTGGCCAGAGCGCGCATGGTGTCAGCCCACTGGCTCCAGGTCCAGCTCTTGCCGGGGAGGGGCACTCCCGATTTCTTCCAGGCCTTGGTGTCGTAGACGACGGTCTCGGTGCCGCGGCCCTGCGGGATCGCGTACTGCACGTCGTCGACACGGCCGGTGGCGAGCAGGCCCTGGTCGATCTCGGAGGTGCGCAGTACGGCCTTCTGCTTCGCCAGGTCGAGCAGGACGCCGCCGGAGGCGTACTGGTCGATCTGGCGGTAGTCCAGCTGCATCACGTCCGGCGCGTCACCGCCGGCGGCCTGGGTGGCGAGCTTCTGCTTGTAGGCGTCGTAGCCGGAGAACGACGTCGTCACGTCGACGTCCGGGTGCTGTTTCTCGAACAGTGCGACGGCCTGCTCGGTGCGTTCCGCGCGGTCGGGGTTGCCCCACCACGTGTAGCGCAGCACGACCTTGCCGCCGCCGGCCGATTCCCCGGATCCTCCGCAGCCCGCCAGCACGGCACACAGTGCCAGTGCGGCGGCCGACGCGCAGAACCCCTTTGTCCTGTGTCCGGGCATGCCGAGGCCACCTCTCCTCTCCTCGGAGTTCGGTTGAGGTCCCCCCTCGTTGGTGCGGCTACTCCCCCTGGTACGGCAGCGTCGTCCCGGGCAGGTTGTACTCGTCCCGCCGGCCGCACATGCCGAAGCCCCCGAGCCGGGTGGGCGCGGCCTCGTGGGCGGTGGCCTCGCCAAGGTAGGCGGGCTCGCCGTCGGCCAGCGCGTCGAGCTGGGCGCCGGTGCGTTCGGCCGTGGCCAGGGCGCCCGCCCGCCACAGGGCGCGCCAGGTGGGCACCTTGTCGCGCACGATCCGGGCGGCGGCCCGCTGGAACTCCAGATACGGGCCGTTGTCGCCGGCGACGAGCGCCTCGCGCAGGGCGAGGTAACCCTCCACGGCGAGGTCCCGGCGGCGCTGGGCGGCCGCCGCCGTCTCCGGTCCCGTGCCGGGCGGCAGGGTCGCCGCGGCGGCGTAGTGGTCGGGGTCGGCGAGCACCTCGGGCGGGAAGGTGAACACGGCGTCCCCGGCCTCCGGCAGGCCGCTGTTCTGCATCAGCACGGTGATGCGCAGATCGCCGCCCTGGACCATGCGGTGCACGGTGCCCGGCGTGAACCAGGCGATCGAGCCGGCTTCGAGGGGAATGTCCCGGTAGCCGTCGGGGCTCAGCGTCTGCACCGCGCCCCGGCCGCCGGTGACGACGTACGCCTCGGTACAGACCAGGTGCAGATGCGGGCTGCCGCCGCAGACGCCGTCGGCGGCCTCCCAGTCGTAGGCGCTCAGATGGGACAGGCCGATCGCGCCGGGCAGCGGGTGCGGCAGGGCGGGCTTGGCGTCGTTCACCACGGCAGGCCCTCCAGGTGCGTGCCGACCCGGTCGCGGTCCCAGGCGCCGTCGGCGACGACGAGCCGGTACCGGAAGGCGAAGGACTCGCCCGGCGGGAGGTCGAACTCATCGAAGAACGCCCAGGAGAAGGCGACCGTCGGGAAGGGTTCGGAGCGGACGAACCAGTGCGACTCGTGGATCGCGGACGTCTCGTCGAGGTTCTCGGGCGCGTGCGCGAAGACGAGGGTGGAGTGGCCGTCGACGTCGTCGTGCTCGGTGGTGAAGGCGAGCCAGGGGCCCTGGGTGCCCATCAGCTTGCCCGCGTCGGCGTCGGTGTCCGGGGCGAAGACCGTGCCGCCGGTGAAGTCGCGCGGGCCGCGCCACTGGAGTCCGGTGTAGCCGGCCATCTCCCGGCCCGCGGTGGTCGGGGAACCGAAGGCCAGGGGCTCGGAGCGGGTGTTGGTGAGGTGAATCGACCAGTCCAGGGCCCAGGCGCCGGCCTCCTCGTCCACCGAGTGGACGGTCAGCCCCCGCACCTCGCGCGCCCACTCCTCACCGCCGTTCTCCACCCAGGTGAGCTCCTCGGTGAAGGCGAGGCGGTCGTCCTCGACCGTGAACTCCGGGAAGCCGTCGTGCCGCATGGAGCCGACGCGCTCGGGCAGGCGCAGATAGCCCTGGCCGTGGACGTAGCAGTTGCCGCCCCAGAAGTTCTGGCCGGACAGATGACTCGCGGTCATCTGGAGGCCCTTGTGCCAGCGGTGGTCGTTCGGGCGGTAGCCGGTGACCGTGCGTCCGGACAGGGTGCGCACCGGGTGGGCGTACGGCTTGCGGGACTCGAAGGGATCCGGGTCGGGCCGGTAGACGTAGCGGAGGATCTCCGTGCCGTTGGCCGCCGTGACGGCGATGTCCTCGCCGTGGGTGTGGGTGACTCGGATGCTCATGCGCGCTCCTTGGGGGCCCAGTCGGGGTACTCGCCGTGCATGGCCTCGTAGAAGGGGTCGCCGGGTCCGATCTCGCCCGCGTGCACGGACCGGCCGGTGAACGCCGCCTTGTACAGGGCGGCGGCGAACTCCAGGGTGGCGCGGGCGTCCTGGCCGCTGCCCGGTGGCCGGGTGCCGTTGTCGTAGGCGTCGAGGAGTGCGCCCAGCTGGGCGGTGTGCGAGCTGGGCACGTCGTTGGCGGGGGTGCGCCAGGCGGTGGTCCGCTCGGAGCCGACGTGCGGGGCCGGGGTGTAGACCCAGCTGTCGTTGGTGTGGCCGTACAGGTGGGTGAGCTCGACGGTGGCGTCCGCGCAGTCGATGCGGATACGGCTGACCTCGTTCGGGGAGAGCACGCTGTTGACGACGGTGGCGAGGGCGCCGCTCCTGAAACGCACCAGTGCGGTGGAGACGTCCTCGCTCTCGGTGTCGTGCACGAGCCGGGCGGCCATGGCCCGGATCTCCTCCCACTCGCCGAGCAGGTGCAGCATCAGGTCGTACTGGTGGATGCCGTGGCCCATGGTCGGCCCACCGCCCTCGCTGGCCCACTTGCCGCGCCACGGCACGGCGTAGTACGCGGCGTCCCGGTGCCAGGTCGTCTGGCAGTGCGCCACCAGCGGGGCGCCCAGCTCGCCGCTCGTGATCAGCTCGCGGGCGTGCACCGCGCCGGAGCCGTAGCGGTGCTGGAAGACGACCGCCGCGTACGCCCCGGAGGCCTCCTCGGCGGCGGCGATCTCGTCGTACTCGGCGAGCGACAGGGTGAGCGGCTTCTCGCACAGCACCCAGGCACCCGCCTTGAGCGCGGCCACCGTCTGGTCGCGGTGCAGGGAGGGCGGCGTCCCGATGAGGACCAGATCGGGGCGTTCGGCGTCCAGCATCGCGTCCACCGAGCTGTACCCGGCGACCTGGCCGCCGGCCAGCTCGCGGAAGGCGTCGAGCCGCTCCTGGTCGACGTCGACGGCGGCGACCAGCTCCACCCGGTCGGAATGGGCCCGCAGCGCGGGCAGATGACTGCCGCTGACGATGGCTCCGGTGCCGACGACGGCCACGCGGCGGCGGGTGGGGGACAAGGACATGCGGCRCTCCTCGGACGGCCGGCGGACACACGCTGGGAAAGCACTTCTGGCAGCACTTTGGAAAGCGCTTGCACTCGGAAGCCGACCCTAGGCGTGAGCGAATGTCTGGACAACCCCCCTGCATCGACCTGCACAGGGTCCGCCCGGGCATTCTCCCAGCTCGGGGCCGAGATTGCGGTTGTTGCGGTGGCCATGGAAACGGCGGCCCCCCGCCTCTGTGCTGGGGCTCGCCCCACCTCGAAGCGGCTGCCAGCCGGAGTGATCGGACGGCGGCCCGTCCCTAGCGTTCTGTCGCACCGCACCCCCTCTCCGGCATGGCCCCGCCCGTCGCGAGGGGCATCGGCGACAGAAAGGACATCCATCCGTGTTATCCCGCTTCCCGGGAACCGCGAGGCGAGCCACCCTCGCCCTGACCGCCGCCGGTCTCGCCTTGACGGCGCTGCCCGCCACGGCCGGGGCGAGTCCCGGCCCCGACCCCCTCGCCCGCTACCACGGCCAGCACCTCACCTGGAAGAGCTGCGTGCTCGGACCGGACGACACGACCGGCAAGGAACTGGAGCAGGAGGGTGCCCGCTGCGCCGACGTGACCGTGCCGCTGGACTACTCGGACCCCGGCGGCCGCACGATCACCCTCGCGATATCCCGCATCCGCGCCACCGACACCGCGCACCGCGTCGGCCCGCTGCTGCTCAACGGCGGCGGCCCCGGCGGAACGTCCCTCGGCGACCCGCCCTGGGTGCGCAAGGCGATGAAGGACGTCGCCGCCCGGTACGACGTGGTCGGTGTGGATCCCCGTTTCGTCGGCCGCAGCACACCACTGGACTGCCACTGGCCGACCGGCTCGGCCTGGCGCGGGGCGGGTGAGGACCGGGCCGGCTTCGACCGCGTGGCCGCGTTCTCGAAGGACCTCGCCCGGCGCTGCCGCACCCACGCGGGCGATGTGCTGCCCCACGCCACCACCCGCAACACCGCCCGCGACATGGACGTCGTCCGGGCCGCGCTCGGTGAGCGGCGGATCTCCTACCTGGGCTACTCCTACGGCAGTTACCTCGGCGAGGTGTACGCCACGATGTTCCCCGGCCGGACCGACCGGGTCGTCCTGGACGGTGTGATCGACCCGGACCGGTACGGGCCCCGGCTGCTCCGAGGCGTCGAGCGGGCCAACCACCGCGCGCTGGAGGGCTGGGCCTCCTGGGCCGCCGCCCGCGAGTCGGCCTACGGACTGGGCCGCACACGGGGCGAGGTGCTGGCGACCGTGGAGCGCGTCCGGAAGGCCGCGGCCCGCACGCCGCTGCGGCTCGGCGACCACCGGCTGGACGAGCACGTGCTGCCGATCGTCGCCTTCAACGGCCTGTCGCAGCACAACGACGCCGCCTACGGGGACTTCGCCCAGGGCGTCCGGGACATGCTGCGGGCGTCGCGGGGGCAGCGGGTCACGCCGTCCCCCTGGCTCGCCGGGGTGCTCGAATTCGTGCTCACGGACACCGACTCCCCCTACGGCAGCGTGCAGACGGCGATCCTGTGCGGCGACGGCCCCGCTCCGCGCGATCCGGAGGTGTACTGGCGCGACGTGCAGCGCACCCGGGCCGAGGACCCGCTGTTCGCGCCCGTCACGCAGAACATCGGCCCGTGCGCGTTCTGGGACCGGCCGCGCGAGCGCCCGACCGCGATCCGGGACGACCTGCCGGCCCTGCTGGTCAACGCCACCGGGGACCCGCGCACCGACTACGCCGGCGCCCGGGCGGTCCGGGAGATGTGGCCCTCCTCGCGCCTGGTCACCCTGACCGGCGCCGACCAGCACGCGGTGTACGGCGTCCACGGCGTGCCGTGCGTCGACGACACGGTCAACACGTACCTGGCCACGGGGCGCCTGCCGGGACGGGACCTCGACTGCCGCGCACCCGCGAACGGCTAGCTGTGTTGTCCGGGCGTGTCCGTGAAGTCCCGTCGTCCGCCCGGAGGGCGGGCCCCGCGGCGTTCGGTGCGTGCCGGGCGTCGCAGGGCAGGTGGGACTTCGCGGACACGCCCCAGTGCACACCGGTGCCCGGACCGTTCCCGGTCCGGGCATCGTGAGCGGACGGGATCGGGGCCCTCAGGACTCGACGATCTTGCGCACGTTGCCGACGGACCCGCAGCCGGCCTTGAGCTGCCGCTCACGCTCCTGCCAGAACGCCCGGCCCAGCTCCTCGCGCCGTTCCATCGCCACGTTCTCGCGCGCGCCGTTGAGGATGGTGCGCTCCTCCTCGTCGGCGTGGTGGGTGACGGCCTGCACCAGCTCCTCGAGCTTCTCGTCCCACTCGTCGGAGCCGACCTCCTCCACTTCGAGGAGTTCCAGGAGGGCCTTGTTGCCCTCGTCGTGCTCGTGCTCGCCGTGCTCGACCTCTTCGTCATCGATGTTCTTGTACCGCTTGAGCGCCGGGTAGACCTTGGCCTCCTCGGCCAGCGCGTGCGCGATCAGCAGGTCCGCGAATTCCCGCAGCGCGCCCGACCGATCGGCTTCGACGCTCCGCATCCGGCGGAAGAGGTCCTCGATGCGCCGGTGGTCCCGGAGGATGAGCTCGACGACGTCTTGTGTATCGGCCATGGAACAGGAACGCCTTTCACGCGAGAGAATCGGGCCACTTTCGTTTACCCCGTTCCTGACGCTTTGTGCATCCAACCTCCGCCCCCCGGTGCCCGGTCCACCCCTGCCCGTGGCATGAAGTCGGCCTTCCCCCAAGGGAGTTGTTCTGTTCCCTGTGGGTAATGGGAGTGGCGGCCGGTGCACCGGCCACTCCATCCGACCCGAGGGGGGTTTCATGGGCAGCACGGCGAGACGCGTCCGGATCAGATCGGGCTGCGTGGTGGCGACGGCCCTGGCGGTTCTGGCCGTCGGCGTCAGCCCCGGCGCAGCGGCGACCGCGGCACCCGCGCCCGCGACGTCGACCACGGAACCGGCGGACGCCACACTGGGATACCGCGCCAACACCCGTCACGACAGCTTCGTCGCCAAGGCCACGGCCGCGCCGCCTTTCACCAAGCTCTGGTCGGCCGACCTGGGCTCGGCCGTCTCCGCGCCGGTGGCGGTCGGTGGGAAGGTCTTCGTGGTGGTCAACGCGGTGGGAGAGGACGAGACCGGCGGCCCGCGCATGGAACTCGTCGGCCTGGACGCGGCCACCGGCAAGAGGCTGTGGCCCCAGCGCCTGATCGCCGACAACGATCCCAAGGCCACGCTGGCCTACGGCGGCGGGCTGCTGTACACCCAGACCGGCAGGGGCGTGGTGACCGCCTGGGACCCGGCGACCGGCAGGCAGCGGTGGTCCCACAGCATCGGATCCGGCATCTGCGAGTTCCCGCCGGCGTGGTACGACGGCGTCCTGTACACCCAGGACGGCCGCGGTACGGCCCTGGCACTGCGAGCGAGCGACGGAGCGGAGCTGTGGCGGGCCCCGCTCGTCGACTGGGGCATCTCACCGGTCGTCGTCGATGACCTCGGCGTGTGGTTCGGCTTCGACAACTACTCGTTCCAGCTCCTGGACCGGAGCAGCGGCCGGGAACTGCGCCGCTACGACGTGCCCGACCTGACCGCGCGAGGCGGCAACCCGATCGCGCGCGGCGCCGGGGCGCTGTGGCTGCGCAGCTCGGCCGCCGACGACGAGCGGACCGTGGCGTACGACCAGAACACCGGCGCCGTCCTGCGCTCCTTCCCCGCCGACGCCACGCCCGCGTTCGGGCCGGGCCGGGTCTACGTGGCCCACCGGGGCGTCGTGAAGGCGCTCAGCACGACGACGTACCAGCCCGCCTGGAGCTACACCAGCCCCCGCCAGGCGGCCACCGTCCGTCTCGTCGCGGGCGGCCACGTGTACGTCCAGGACGGCGACGGCAAGCTGGTCGTCCTGAACGAGCGCACCGGCGCCGTCGTCTGGTCCTACCGGCTGTGGGCCGAGCCGCACCCGACGGAGAACGTGCTCGCGGAGGAGGACTGGCGGGGCTGGGTCAACCCCGGCATCGCGACCGCGGGCGGCCGCGTGTTCGCGCCCGGGCAGAACGGGGTCCTGACCGCGTTCGGGGACTGAGCACACGGGCGACGCCGAGGCGGCCGGTGCCGGCCGCCTCGGCGTCGCGCGCTCGAAGACCCCGGAACACGGGGCGGGAACACAGGTCGCGCGCTCGGCGGCCCCGGGAACTCGCGTCACCGGGGTCACGCCGGTGACCGCAAAGACCACAACCTCCGTTGATTCCGCAAGCGAGACACCTCGTCGGCGTCCGGGCACCATGTGGCCCACGTCACCCTCCCCCACAGGGCCTTCCCTACCCGCAACGACGTACCGACAGGTGGTGGCACTCGTGCGCCTGCGCACTCCCCTCGCCCTGCTCGGGGCCGCCGTGCTCGTGCTCGTCGGACCACCGCTGCTGACCGCCGGCAGCGGCTCCGAGACCGGCACACAGATCCCGGGCCTGCGTTTCATGGTCCCCAACACGCCCGGCGGAGGCTACGACATCACGGCCCGCACGGCCGCCAAGAACGCCGAGGACGCCGGACTGACCCACAACATCGAGGTGTTCAACCTGCCCGGCGCCGGCGGCACGGTCGGCCTGAGCCGGCTGGTCAGCGAGCACGGCAACGGCAAGCTCGCCATGTCCATGGGCCTCGGGGTCGTGGGCGCCGTCCGCTCCAACGACGCGCCGAAGACGCTCGGCGACACCACGCCGATCGCCCGGCTCACCGAGGAGCAGGACGTCGTCGTGGTCGCCAAGGACTCCCCGTACAAGACGATCGACGATCTCATCCGCGCGTGGAAGGAGAACCCGGGCAAGCTCCCGGTGGGCGGCGGCTCGTCGCCCGGTGGGCCCGACCACCTCGCGCCGATGCTGATGGCGCGGGCCGCCGGGATCCCCCCGAAGCAGGTCAACTACATCCCGTTCGACGGCGGCGGCGAGCTGCTCGCGTCGATCCTCGGCAACAAGGTCGCCTTCGGAGTGTCCGGCGTCGGCGAGTACCTGGACCAGATCAAGGCGGGCGAGCTGCGCCTCCTCGCGGTCACCGGCCCCGAGCGCGTCGAGGGGCTGGACGCGCCCACGCTGAAGGAGGCCGGGTACGACGTGAACTTCACCAACTGGCGCGGCATCGTCGCCCCGCCCGGCCTGACCGACGGCGAGCGGGACAAGCTCGTGCGGCTGGTCGAGGAGCTGCACGACTCGGACGAGTGGCGGAAGTCCCTTGAGCAGAACGGCTGGGACGACGCCTTCCTCACGGGCGAGGAGTTCGGCGCGTTCCTCGACGCCGAGGACAAGCGCGTGGTTTCCGTGCTGAAGGAGCTGGGACTGTGACGACGCAGACCACCGACATTCCCCCCGCGGAGCCCGGCGAGCAGCGCTCGTGGCTGCGGGAGCACTCCGAGCTCGGCGTGTGCGCACTGCTCCTGGCGCTCGGCGTGCTCGTCCTGACGGACGCGCTCACCATGGACGTCGACATCGCCCAACGCGGCCCGATCGGCCCGAAGACCGTGCCGGTCGTGGTCGGCGCCGGCCTGCTGGTGATAGCCGCACTGCTCGCCGTGGACGTGCTGCGCGGCGGCCGGGGCCAGGCCGAGACCGGCGAGGACGTCGACCTGTCGGAACCCGCCGACTGGCGCACGGTGCTGCTGCTCGCCGGGGTGTTCCTCGGCTCGGCCGTCCTGATCGAGCCGCTCGGCTTTCCCGTCGCGGGCGCGCTGCTGTTCTGGGGTGCGGCGTTCGCGCTCGGCAGCCGCAGGATCGACCGCGATCCGCTCATCGCGGCCGGGCTGTCCCTCGTCACCTACGTCGTCTTCAACAACCTGCTCGGCGTGCCCCTGCCCGGCGGTCCGCTGATGGGAGTGCTGTGACATGGACGCCTTCAACTCCCTTCTGGACGGCTTCGGTACGGCCCTCACCCCGGTCAACCTGCTCTGGGCCGTCATCGGCGTGCTGCTCGGCACGGCGATCGGCGTGCTGCCCGGCATCGGCCCGGCGATGGCGGTCGCGCTGCTGCTGCCGGTGACGTACGGGCTGGAGCCGACCGGCGCGTTCATCATGTTCGCCGGTATCTACTACGGCGCGATGTTCGGCGGCTCGACCACCTCCATCCTGCTCAACACGCCCGGCGAGAGCGCGGCGGTGGTGGCGGCCATGGAGGGCAACCCCATGGCCAAGTCCGGGCGTGGCGCGCAGGCCCTGGCGGCGGCCGCCGTCGGGCACTTCGCGGGCGGCCTGATCGGCACGATCCTGCTGGTGGCGCTCGCGCCGACGGTCGCCAAGCTGGCGGTGGACATCGGCGCGCCGGACTACTTCGCCATCATGGTGCTGGCGTTCATCGCGGTGACGTCGGTGCTGGGCTCGTCCCGCATCCGGGGCCTCGCCTCCTTGCTCATCGGCCTCACGCTGGGCCTGGTGGGCCTGGACCAGATGACCGGTCAGCAGCGCCTGACCTTCGGCTCGCTCCAGCTGGCCGACGGCATCGACGTGGTGATCGTCGCGGTCGGTCTGTTCGCGATCGGCGAGGCCCTGTGGGTGGCGGCGCACCTGCGGCGCAGCCCGCCGGAGCCGATCCCGGTGGGGCGTCCGTGGCTGGGGCGCGGGGATGTGAACCGGACCTGGAAGTCGTGGCTGCGGGGGCCGTTCATCGGTTTCCCGTTCGGCGCGATCCCGGCGGGCGGCGCGGAGATCCCGACGTTCCTGTCGTACGTGACGGAGAAGCGCCTGTCGAAGCACAAGGACGAGTGGGGCAAGGGCGCCATCGAGGGCGTGGCCGGTCCGGAGTCGGCGGCGTCGGCCTCGGCGGCTGGCACCCTGGTGTCGATGCTGACCCTGGGCCTGCCGACCACGGCGGTCGCGGCCGTCATGCTGGCCGCCTTCCAGCAGTACGGCATCCAGCCCGGCCCGCTGCTCTTCGAGCGCGAACCCGACCTGGTCTGGGGCCTGATCGCCTCGCTCTTCGTCGGCATGGTGCTGCTGCTCGCGCTCAACCTGCCGCTGGCGCCGCTGTGGGCGAAGCTGCTGCGCATTCCGCGCCCGTACCTCTACGCCGGGATCATGTTCTTCGCGGCCGTCGGCGCGTACGCGGTCGGCGGTGAGGTGATCGACCTGGTGATCCTGCTGATCATCGGACTGATCGGCTTCGGCATGCGCCGCTATGGGCTGCCGGTGCTGCCCGCCGTCATCGGGGTGATCCTCGGCCCGAACGCCGAACAGCAGCTGCGGCGTGCGCTCCAGATCAGCGACGGCAGCGTGACGGGGCTGTTCAACACGCCGTTCGCGGTGACGGTGTACGCGGTGATCGTGCTGCTGCTGGCCTGGCCCCTGCTGAGGAAGGCGGTGACGCGCAGGCGCGTGGACGCCTGACGCGCAGGACGCCGTGGGGGCGTGGCTCGGCTGAGCCACGCCCCCACGGCGTTTCTCAGGACACCGACTCCCGTATGCCGTCGGGGAAACGGATCTCCACACTCCCGTCCGCCTCGGCCCACACCCGGGCCCCTTCGACCAGGGCGTGCACCTCCGGGTCGGCACTGAGCACGACCAGCGTCACCATCAGGCGCGTACCACCGGGGTGGGACGGCAGTGTCAGGAACGGCGTCGCCGAGTGGTGCCCGTACGCGTTGCTGCCCACGGCCGCTACGACCGCCCCCTCGTCCTCGCTCCAACCGTGCAGGCCGACGAGCGTGCTGGTCAGGCCGTCCGTGCGCCGGACCAGTGCCCACCCGGGGCCGGTCCGGGCGGCTGGTGGCGCGGAGTCGTCGGCGACGGCCCAGCCGCCCTCGCGCACGGGCGTGCCGGGGGGCGCGTCGACGCGGTGCACCCGGACCTCCCAGGGGCCGTGCACCACGCTGACCGTCTCGATGCGGTGGCCTTCGCTGTCGCCCGGGAGCAGGGCGCGGTGCCAGGAGGCGGCCCGGGGGCCTTCGACGCCGAGGGGGTGGATGCGACCGCGGGGGGTGGGAGTGCCGTCGGGGGCGAGCAGCGCGATGTGGTTGTCGGGGCCCGCCCGGGGTGCCGGTGGTGTCTCGGGGGCCGTGRCGCTGGAGTAGGCGAAGCGGGCGTAGTGCGGGCTGTCGTCGGCTGTCGCCGGTGGGGGCGGCAGGCGGTCGCTGCCGTGGTTGACGAGCCGGACGATCCCGTCGGCCGCCGTGGAGTGCAGGAGCCAGCCCGGCGCCGGTAACGCGAGGCGCACGTCGGCCGTCTCCACCGGGCCGGGTTCCTCGGGTGCCGTCCACACGGGGTGGTCGGCGGGCAGGAGCAGGCCGAGGAAGGCCTTGCTCGCCCAGTACGGGGAGGCCGGGCCCGAGTACCGCTGGGTGACGGGGAGGAAGGGCCCGTACCAGCCGAGCGTGAGCAGCCCGTGCTCGTCGGGCACGCCGCGCTCGGCGAAGTGCTTCAGCGCCCCGGAGGCGAGACGGCGGGTGCGACCGGGCGGCAGCGGGGTGGCGTCGGCGAGGACGCCCGCCCACAGCGGGGCCGCCGTCGCGAACCGGTAGGTGAGCGAACGGCCCTGGTGGACGGGCGCGCCGTCGGCACCGAAGAAGTGCTGGTGGTCGCGGAGGAACGAGCGCAGGCGCGCCCGGTGTTCCGCCACCAGCCGGGGGTCGGCGCGCGGCCCCGCGATCCGGGCCCACAGGACCGGATACAGGTGCAGCGCCCAGGCGTTGTAGTAGTCGAACTTGCGGCCGTCGCCGTCGGTGTACCAGCCGCCGCCCCGGTACCAGTCCTCCAGGCGTGCGAGGCCGGCGTCGATCTCGCTGCGGCTGTGCGGGGCGCCGACGGAGGCGAGGAACTCCTCGGTGATGACCTGGAACAGCCGCCAGTTGGAGTCGTTGACCACGGCTCCGACGAAGCCGCCCAGCCAGTCGGCGATCCGCTGCCGTACCCGGTCGTCGAGCCGGTCCCAGATCCAGGGGCGGGTCTCGTGCAGGGCGATCGCGAGGGACGCGGCCTCGACCATGGGCTGGGACCGGTCGGTGATGGGCGGCCAGCGGTCGGGGCCGCGCGGGTCGGTGCCGGCCGTGAGCCCGGCCGCGTACCGCTCGATCAGGCCGGGCACGCCCCGCCCGCCGGACCCGGCGATGCGGAACGCGGCCAGCAGGAAGGAGCGGGCGAACCCTTCGAGACCGTCCGACCAGGGACCGGAGTGGCTGGGCGGGCCGGGCAGCCGGTACTGGGCCAGGCCCGGGGAGGCGTAGGGCGTCAGGGCGTCGAGGAGGCGGTCGGCGATGGCCTCCCAGTGGGCTCGGGTCCAGCCGGTGAGGGGCGAGGTCAGC
>NZ_NGFN01000248.1 GCF_002148965.1 Streptomyces swartbergensis
GTACAGCAGGAGTTCGAGCTGTGACCGCCTCCGCAGACGCCCAGCACCCCGCCCCCGAGCCGGTCAAGACGGCCAAGGCGGTCGCCCAGACCAACACACTCGTCTCCAAGCTCTGGAACTACTGCAACGTCCTCCGCGACAACGGCATGTCCACCATCGAGTACGTCGAGCAGCTCTCCTACCTGCTCTTCCTCAAGATGGTCGACGAGATCGAGAACGACCCGTGGGACGGCCAGGACATGAGCGCCATCGTCCCCGCCGAGTACAACTGGCAGACCCTCGTCAATAAGCGCGGTCCCGAGCTGGAGAAGCACTACCGAGCCGTCCTCGAAAACCTGGGCAGCCGTCCTGACACCACCATCGGCACGATCTTCGCCGAGGCCCAGAACCGCATCACCAAGCCCGCACTCCTCGAAAAACTGGTCGTTGACCTGATCGGCCGCGAGGACTGGACGGTCACGGGCACGGACCTCAAGGGCGACGCCTACGAGGGCCTGCTCGCCAAGGGCGCCTCGGACACCAAGACCGGCGCCGGCCAGTACTTCACGCCCCGGCCGCTCATCGACGCCATGGTCGACGTCATGCAGCCTGGCCCGGACGACACGATCACTGACCCGGCCTGTGGCACCGGCGGCTTCCTGATCGCGGCCCACGCCTACATCCGCGACCACCACATGAAGACCATGTCGCTCGACGACCGCAAGGCCTACGACGAGGGTCGCAAGATCTGGGGCAACGAACTCGTCACCGGCACCGCCCGCCTTGCTGCGATGAACATGCTCCTCCACGGCATCGGCAAGAGCGACGGCCCAAGCCTGATTACCGTCGGGGACGCCCTCGCCGACAAGCCCAGCGGCAAGCACGCCACCCTCGTCCTCGCGAACCCGCCCTTCGGCCGCAAGTCCGCGATCACCGTGATCGGTCAGGACGGCGAGGCCGAGAAGCAGGACACCGAGTACGACCGCGACGACTTCACCGCCACGACCACGAACAAGCAGCTCAACTTCCTGCAACACATCATGTCGCTCACGGCGGTCGGCGGGCGCGCTGCCGTCGTCCTGCCTGACAACGTCCTTTTCGAGGGCGGCGCCGGTGAGAAGATCCGCCGCAAGCTGCTTGACGAGTTCGACCTGCACACGATCCTGCGGCTGCCCACTGGCATCTTCTACGCGGGCGGCGTGAAGGCCAACGTCCTCTTCTTCGAGAAGAAGCCCCCGCGCGCCGACGGCAAGCCGCACACCACCGAGACGTGGGTCTACGACTTTCGCACCGGCCAGCACTTCACTCTCAAACAGCGCCCGCTCACCCGCGCCCACCTGGACGACTTCGTGGCGGCCTACCGGCCGGGTGAGCCCCGCTCCACCCGCGTCGAGTCCGAGGACGAGAACGGGCCGTTCAAGAAGTTCAGCTACGACGAGCTGATCGCCCGCGACAAGGTCAACCTCGACATCACGTGGATGAAGGACCCTGCCCTCGACGACGCCGACAGCGGCCTGCCGCCCGAGGTGATCGCCGAGGAGATCGTCCGCGACCTTCAGTCCGCCCTGAACGAGTTCACGGCCATCGCCCGCTCCCTGGGAGGCGACGTGGACGTACCGGAGGTCGAGGTCGAGTAGCCGTTCAGCCCCTAGACGCGTACGTCACGAAGTCGGCCCAGGCCTTTGGCGTCAGCCGGAGGCGGGGGCCGATTATGTGCTTGGAATCGCGGACGTGGATGGTCTCGGGGGCGGTGGCGACCTCCACGCAGTCGCTCGGGTTGCTGCTGTCGCTGTAGCTGCTCTTGAACCACACCAGCGCGGATGCGTGTTCGACAGGGGCCTTGCGGATCATCTTTCTCCCACCAGTTGCTCGACGAAGGCCAGTGACTCCCGTGCGGTCAGAGCCTCGGCCCGGATGATGCCATAGCGCAGTTCGAGGACCCTGACCTGCCTCGGATCATGGACAGGGCGGCCATTGAACTCGTCGTCCATACGCCCAACCGTCGTACCGTCCTCGAACTTCAGCGCCTGGATGCGGCCTCCGGTCCCAGGATGGTTCCAGCGGTCCGTCGGCATCACCTGAATTTCCACGTTTGGCAACTGACCGACCTCCAGGAGGTGTTCGAGCTGACTGCGCCACACCATCTTGCCCCCGACGGGGCGCCTGAGTGTCGTCTCTTCCAGGACGAAGCTGAGCTCAGGAGCTGGTGCACGGTCGAAGATCGCCTTTCGGGCCATACGCGCCGCCAGTGCCTGCTCCAACTGGTCTTCCGGGTTCACCGGCCGCCGTGTTCTTAGCAACGCCCACGCGTACTCCTTGGTTTGGAGCAAGCCGTGCAGGTTGTGATTGCCGTACGAGAGCAGCTCTACGGCCTTCGCCTCCATCTGCGCCAGGTCCCGCACCTTCTTGGGGTACCGGACCTTCTTCACGTCCTCCTTCATCGCGGCGAGCAACCCACCCGCCCTGAGCACCTCGTCCGCCATGTCCAGATACTCGGGCCGTGGGATCCGCTTGCCGGACTCGATCTTGTACACCATGTCCTCGCCGTACCCCACCGCCTCCCCGAACTCGGCAGCCCGCATCCCGGTCGCCTCCCGGCGCAGCTTCAGTTGCCGCCCAACGGTGGCGATGACCGCCAGTCCCCAGTCGTCGTCCGGATCCACCTCCCAACCAGGTTCGTCCGCCTCGGTCTTGAGCCGCCTTACTTCACCGTCCACCGACATTCCGTGCCCCTCCGTCGTACGGCTCTACCGACCCGCCTCGTACCGGTGCGGCCCCTCCCGACAAGCCGGAACACCACCGGACAAGCCCTGGACGGTCACCGTACGCGACGGCGTCGTTACTATTCACGGTAAGCGCACTCCGCCACGCTGAGTGACGCGAATCAAGAAACCGCCACCTTGTAGGTGCAACTCGGCATAGGAATCCGCAATTTCAGCGTTCCTGGGGCCTCCCCTTGGCCCCGGCGGCGCACATCGTGGCCAAACTTGCCGCCAACGCCGCCACGCACAGCTGTGTCCCCGGCCGGGACTTCCGGCTCACCCTCTACGTCGTCGGCGACACCTTGCGCATCGAGGTCACCGACGGGGTGGGCCGAGTGCAGAGTCGGTCCGCCACCGGAACCCGCCTGCCCGTGCTCCGGTGCGAGGGGCGGACTTTCCCGAGTGCCATGACGGTGAGAAAGAACCCTGCGGGGCGGGAAGAGCCGTAACCCTGCATGGCCGAAACGCATACGCACCGTTGAACGCGCCTGAGAAGCCCCAGAAGATGGTCATGAACGCCCTGCCTCACCGATCCACGGGCCCGGGGCGAATGACACGGTGCCGGCGTTTCGAGGCCGGTGGGAACGGGGGCTGAGCGGTGCTGGCGGGTGGCGGCGCGGTCGTGAGCGGTGTCCGATGAGGAACCGTATGCAGGTCGCGATTCAGATCATGCTGGCGCTGGTCGCCTGCTTGCTCGGGATCGCCACAAACTACGCGACCAGTACCGATGACGTCCCTTGGGCGCTGGCGGCGATTCAGCGGTTCGCTGTTCCGGCCATCGGAGTGCTGATTGTGGCACTTGTGGTCGGGCAAGTTGTCGTCTACCGGCTGGAGAACCCCGCACCGCCTCGGGCCGAGTGGCCGCGTGAGCGGGTCCCGTACCCGGGCCTCGACGCCTTCGACGAGGATGAGGCGCCCGTCTATTTCGGCAGGGAGGCACAGGCTGCCGAACTGACGCGCAGGTTGCACGCCACCGCGACCCGCCCCGCTGATCGGTTCCTGTTGCTGGTCGGGGCGTCCGGCAGCGGAAAATCCTCGCTGGTCAGGGCAGGGGTGATGCCTCGGCTTCGGGAACGCCGCTGGACCGTCGTACCGGCCTTCGCTCCCGGACCCAGCCCGCTGGGCGCCCTCGCGGGTGCGCTGGCGGCCGCCGCCGACGGGCAGAAACCGGCGAGTGCCGTACTGCGCAGGCTGCGTCAGGGGCCGGGCGCGTTGCGAGCCGAGCTGTCGCGGCTGCGTGGTGGCCGGTCCCGACGGGTGCTCCTTGTGGTCGACCAGTTCGAAGAGGTCGTCACCCTGGCGGGGGAGCGTGAACGCGTCCAGTTCCTCGAAGCGTTGCGGACCTGTGTGGAACAGGATCCGGCGGTCCGTGTGCTGGCCACCCTCCGAGTGGATCTGCTCGGCAGGCTCCTCGGCACCGGATACGCGGATCTTTTCCAGCATCCTGTCGTCATCGGCACCTTGGGCAGAGCACAGCTCGTCGAAGTCGTGGAGCGGCCGGGGGCCCTCGTCGGGCTCGGCTTCGAGGCCGGAGTCGTCGACTCCATCGTGAGCGAGACCGGGACGGACGACGCACTACCGCTGCTCGCCTATCTTCTCCAAGAGCTGTACTTCGCCTCCGGCCTTGGCGGGACTGTGACCGAGGAGCTGTACCGGCAGCTCGGCGGAGTGCCTGGCGCGCTGGCGCGCCAGGCAGACAACACCGTGACCGGGCTCGGTGCAGGCGTGGGCATCGACGCCGTCCTCCGGGTGCTGCTCCGGTTCGTCACTGTCGAAGAACAGGAGGTGGCTCGCCGCCATGTACCGCTGTCCGAACTCGACGGACAGGACCGCCATATCGTCGATGCCTTCGTAGAGGCGCGGCTGCTGCGCACCGATATCACGGACGGCGGCTCCACAACCACCAGTGAGCCCTACGCACAGGTGACGCACGAGGCCCTGTTCCGCCAGTGGGCCCCGTTGCGGCAGGAGGTCGAGGCGCGTGCCGAACGACTTCGCGAGCGCGCCGAACTGGAACGATGGGCGGCCGACTGGGAGCGGTCCGGACGCAGCGACGACTACCTGCTCACCGGGGAACGCCTCAGCGCCGCCCGGCGCTGGCTGGAAGCGTTGGAGGAATCCAGGCAGGCGTCCCCACCCGCCCGCGCACTCGTCGAGTCCTCGCAACGCCGCGACCTGACCTTCCTCAGCCGCGTCTCCGACAGCATCGGTCGGCAGGTTCTCCTGAGCGCGGAGGACGAACCGGAGCGTTCCCTGCTGCTGTCGCTCGCCGCGCTCGGCGAGTGCACACCCACGCCCTCGGCCAGACGCGGGCTGATGGCGGCGCTGGCGGCAAGTCACGTCCGTGCCCGGCTCGACGGACACACCGACACAGTCCGGCACATCGCATGGTCCCCCGACGGGCGCATGCTGGCCACGGCGTCCAGGGACGGCACAGCCCGCGTTCACGACGCACCGTCCGGACGCACCCGGCTGGTGCTGCCGTGCGACGGCGTCATGGTCGAGTCCGTTGCATGGTCGCCGGACTCGACGAGGGTGGCAACCGCCGGCCGTGACCGAGTCGTACGGATCTGGGATGCCGCCTCGGGAGATCCGGTCCGGCTGCTCACCGGAGCTGGGGACCTCAGCAGACAGGTCGCCTGGTCGCCGGATGGCCGGCACGTCGCGGCGAGCTCCAAGGACCGGATCGTCCGGGTCTGGGAGGCCGATAGCGGTCGGGTCGTGCACGAACTACACGGGCATAGCGAGGACGTGTGGGGTGTGGCCTGGGCGCCAGACGGCAATCGCCTCGCCTCCGCCTCTCATGATCAGACCGCGATCGTGTGGGACCTGACGACCGGGACAGCGGCCACCACACTCACCGGGCACTCGGACTTCGTCGAGGGCATCACCTGGTCACCCGACGGACGGCATATCGCCACCGGCTCCGGGGACAATACCGCCCGTATCTGGAATGCCAGGACCGGCGATCTGCGCCTGTTGCTGCGAGGACACACCGACTACGTGTGGAACCTGGCTTGGTCGCCAGACGGGCGGATGCTGGCCAGCGCCTCCTCGGACCGCACCGTGCGCATCGTCGACACCGAGGACGCCAAGGTCCTGGCCGTGCTGCGGGGCCACGCGGACACCGTGTGGGGCGTCACCTGGTCGCCCTGCGGAGCCATGCTCGCCACCAGTTCCACCGACGGCACTGGCATGGTGTGGGACCTGCGCCCGCGTGGCGCCGAGGTCGTACTGGCCGACGGACACCGAGGCCCGGTGAACCGTGCCGCGTGGTCCAGCGATGGCGACCGTTTCGCCACGGCCTCGGACGACGGCACCGTACGGGTGTGGGACGCGGTGACCGGCGCTCCGGCCGGACCGGTGATCGAGTGCGAGGACCGGGTCTGGTCTGTCGCCTGGGCCCCACAGGGGGAACGACTCGCGTTCAGTACGAACGACGGTCTGTTTGGGGTCGTCGACGGGCGCGGCAGCATACTGTTCGAGCGAAACGGCGAGGTCATCGAGGGGTGCGCGTGGTCTCCGAACGGCGGCCGAATCGCCACCGGTGGTCACGACGGTGCTGTGCGTGTTCTGTCCGCGCCGGACGGGACCGAGCTGCTGAAACTCACGGAACATCAGGACTGGGTGGGGCGTGTGGCCTGGTCGCCGAGCGGTCGACTGCTCGCCAGTTGCTCCGACGACCGTACGTGTCGACTGTGGGACATCGGGGAGGGGCGGCAGTTCACAGTGCTGCGCGGCCACGAGAACTACGTGGAGGAAGCGGCCTGGTCTCCGGACGAGGCGAGGATCGCCACCGCTTCTGGCGACTGGAGCGCCGCTGTGTGGGACGTGGCCACCGGGCGACGCATCGAGGTACTCAAGGGGCACGAAGGGCGGCTTCGCGCCGTCGCCTGGTCACCCGACGGCCTGCACATCGCCACGGGCGCCGACGACCGAACTGTACGGGTCTGGTCCGCCACGACCCTTGAAGAGGTCGCCGTCGTAGGTGTGCACCAGGACAAGGTGCTCTCCGTGGCCTGGTCCCCGGACGGCACGCGCCTGCTCACGGGATCAGCCGATGGGACGGCGCGGGTATGGAAAGCGGAGCCCGACTACGACCGACTGGAGGCCGCTGCCCGGGGGAGGGTTTTCCGTACTCTCACCCACGAGGAACGGCGGCAGCACCTGCTGCCGCTCGACCCCGCGTGACGTAGTGATTCAGTAGGCCTGCTCGACCGTGCGCTCTTCGGTGCGGACAAGGTAGTCGTCCGGGTTCAGGCCCATCGCTTCGCGCTCGGGCGACGACCAGTACAGCGCGTTGCGCTCGGCGAAGGTCTCCGGGCCCTCGTAGGAGATCAGCCAGAGGAACTGATTGAGCTCACGGTCCACCCACGCTCCTCCGATCGTGAACCCCAACTCCAGTCGCAGCGGGACGATTTCCTCCCGCCACCGCTGCACCCACTCGTCGAGCAGGCCGTCCCGGACCGTGTACGTACGCAGTTGTGTGGTCTTCGGCATGGCAGACATCCTCTCCGAGCGGCGAAGCCGGTGTGCCGCCGGAACCCGACAACTCGTGCTTCGGCGAAAGGGACGCTCTCTTTCYCAAGGACCATGACGGGGAAAAGACCCATACCAAACACCACCCCTCCCGCCCGCAGCGCCCGCTCACCCGCGCGAGTGAACATCTCCAACTTGGCTGGGTTCCCGGCCCTTTCCTGGCCCTACGCTCGGCGCAACACAACCGCAGACATGAGACGGCCCCCGCCGGGACGGCAATCCCAGTGCGAGGGCCTGACCACCGAGGAAGTAGAGGCCTTCCCGATGGGTACTCAGAACCCTAGCGTGCCCCCGCACGCCCAGGCCCGTATCGCGGGCAACAAGCACCCGAACCGACGGCCCGGCGCGTCCCACCGCACTGGCGGGCTCCAGCACGACAACACCCGTCACACCACCCGCTTCACGGTGATCGGCAATCACCTCGCCCAGCACAGGGAGTTCTCGCTCCTCGCCATCGGGCTCGGCACGCACCTCCAGTCGCTGCCGAAGGGCGCTTCGGCCGACATCAAGACCCTCGCCGCCCGGTTCCCCGAGGGAGCCACCCGGATCGCCGCCGCCCTGCGCGAACTGGAGGCTCACGGCTACCTGCGCCGCGAACGCGTCCGCACTTCCACCGGCCGCATCGTGACCCGCACGATCTCGTGCAATCAGCCTGCGGCGGCCCGCCATCGCTCCGAGGCCCACGACCACCCGGAGGCTCGAACGGTGGCGGCACCACAGCAGCGGGAGGCATGCGAGGAAAGCAGGACGCTCCCCACGCGCGCGGCGCGCGCGGAACGAGCATCCCGCAAGCCGCTCCCAGACGTACCGCGGCCCGCGTACCCCGGCCCCGCGTTGCTCCAAGCCGCCACSGACCTCCTSGCRGACCTCCRCCGCCACGACCCCSGCYTGCTCCTCTCYGCCCRCRACACSGCCCACCTGRCCCCCGGCGTCGCCGCCTGGCTSGARCGSGACGTCGCCCCCGCCGCCGTACGCCRSGCCCTGACCRCCGACCTSCCRCCCGAGGGCGTACGGCGACCCGCCGCCCTCCTGGCCCACCGTATCGCCGCCCAGCTCCCGGGTCCGGCCCCGTTCCGGGCACCGGCCGTCGCCCCGCCGCCACCACACCCGATGCAGAACTGCGACGGCTGCGACCGCGGATTCCGAGCTCCCCGCCCCGGCCACTGCCGCGACTGCCGCTCCGACCTCAAGAAGGCCGCCTAGCATGAACGTGACGATCCTTGCCCCTGGGCACAGACGACGAGGAGCGAGCGCCATGACCATCGCACCCGGCAACGCGCGGCGGGACGGCTCCCACCTGTACCGGGCCATGAGGGATGTCGTGCAGTCGATGGGCGACACCCTCCCCGGGAAATTCGAAGTCACCAAGGAAGGGATCGTGCACGACATGATGTCGCCGGGAGGCCCGCACGAGGTCACGGCCGCGCACGTCAGCCGCCGTCTGGAGAAGGTCATGCCGGACGAACTGCTGGCCCACAACGGCACGCCCGACGTGGAAGACGTGCCCGAGGGCATCATGCGGCACCCGGACGTGATGGTGATCCCCTGGGCCGACCTTGATGTCGAAGGTTCCATCGACCCCCGTACGGTCCTCGCTGCCATCGAGATCGTCTCCCGGTCCAACCCGGAGAACGACTGGGTGGGAAAGATGCGCGACTATCCGTTGCTCGGCATTCCGATCTACGTGATCTTCGATCCTCGTACCGGCAGCGGTGCCGTCTTCACCGACATCCACTCCACCCCGGAGGGCCCTCGCTACGCGGTGCGCAAGAACTTCGTCTATGGCGAGGACGTCACCATCGGTGAGTGGACCATCTCCACGAACGGCCTGCCGCGTTACCAGGACCACGGCGCGGAAGAGGCCGAGTCATGAGGGGCGTGATCCGGAAACCGAGGGCACTGTTTCGGTCACCTTCGCCCGTGCCGCCCGTCCTGGCTTGACCAGCCCCCCGGCGGCTCCGCGATCGTGCTGGTGAAGATCGTGGCGAAGAGTGATCGTGGGGTTGCACATGGCTGTTTCCAGGCCGCAGACGCGTCAGTTCGAGGCGTTTATGACGAACCTGTCATACGCCCGGCGCATGGTCGAGGCAGGCCGGATGCTCACGCCCTTCCGGTCACCCACGATCGACATCGACGACTTCTACCGGGCGGCCTGGGTCCAGGCCGTCGCCGCCATCGACCACTGGCTCCACGAGGAGGTGCTGCGCCGGGTAGCCGAACTGACGCTCCAGGACAGCCCCACGATGCCGCCCCAGCTGCGGAGGTACGAACTGCCGCTGCACCGGGTCGAGGCCGTGCGGCGGGGCGAGGTCACGCTTTCCGAAGCTGTTGCGGAGCACCTGCGCGAGAAGCTAGCCGTACAGGCGCTCCAGCACCCCGGAAAGATCTCCGAGGTGCTCAGGCTCGTGACCGAGAAGAAGGTCTGGTACGAGGCGGCGGGGTGCATCAACCAGCACTTCTTCCAGGGGCGGACCACGTTCAACGAGAAGAAGTTCCGCAGCCGGTACCTCGAGATCACCCAGCGCCGAAACAAGATCGCGCACGACGCCGACTTGATCGACGGCGATCTCGAACGGCGCCGTCCGATCGACGATGCCGACGTGACCGATGCCATCGACTGGATTGAGCGGATCGCCCTTGCCATCGCCCACGTGCTCGACGACGAGGGGTGACGGGTCGGGGCGCGACGAACAGCGGTCCGGTGCCTCATAGGGTGGTCCCATGACGGAAATGCCCACCCGGCGTCTGCTGCTGGTGCACGCGCACCCGGACGACGAGTCGATCAACAACGGCGCGACCATGGCCAGGTACGCGGCCGAGGGTGCCCACGTCACCCTGGTCACCTGCACCCTCGGCGAACGCGGCGAGGTCATCCCGCCGGAGCTCGCGCACCTGACCGGCCCCGCCCTGGGCCAGCACCGCCGCCGGGAGCTCGCCGCCGCCATGGCGGAGCTCGGCGTCCAGGACTTCCGCCTGCTCGGCGGCGCCGGACGCTACAGCGACTCCGGGATGATGGGCCTGCCCGACAACGACGACCCCGCCTGCTTCTGGCAGGCTGACGTCGACGAGGCCGCCGCGCACCTCGTCGAGGTGATCCGCGAGGTACGCCCCCAGGTCCTCGTCACCTACGACGACAACGGCGGCTACGGCCACCCCGACCACATCCAGGCCCACCGCGTCGCCATGCGGGCCGCCGAGCTGTCCGCCGAGAGCGGCCGGCCGATCCCGAAGGTCTACTGGAACCGGGCCCCCCGGTCCGTTGTGGAGCAGTCCTTCGCCCGGCTCCGGGAGGACCTGCCCGGCCTCCCCTTCGCGAAGGCGGCCGACGTCGACGACGTACCGGGCGTCGTGGCCGACGAGCGGATCACCACCGCGGTCGACGGCACCGCGCACGCCGCCGCCAAGGCCGCCGCGATGCGCGCCCACGCCACCCAGATCACCGTGTCCGGGCCGTATTTCGTGCTGTCCAACGAACTCGCGCAGCCGATCCTCACGACCGAGTACTACGAGCTGGTGCGGGGTGAGCGGGCCTCCGGTGAGCGGAACTCCGATGAGTGGGAGACGGACCTGTTCGCCGGTGTCGAGGAGCTCTCATGAACGACCGGAGTCCGATGCTCGCCCAGCCGATGCGGCCGCCCTCCGCCGGACGGGTCGTCGCCTTTGCCGGGTTCTTCCTGCTCGGGGCCGTGGTGGGGGCGGCCGGGGCGCTGGTGCAGCCCGGGTGGTTCCCGGGCGGGCTGCTGCTCGCCCTCGCCGGCGAGGCGGGGCTCGTCCTCGGCGCCGCGCGCGTCACCCGCGGGCGGGCCGGAGGCGTCGCGGCGGCCGCCGGCTGGATGCTCGCCGTGGTCCTGCTCACCGCCAGCCGTCCCGAGGGCGACTTCCTCTTCGCGGCGGGCTCCGGCTCCTATCTCTTCCTGCTCGGGGGCATCGGCGTAGCTGTGATCTGCGCCACCCTCGCCCCGGGGCGGCAACCGGACGGCGACCCCGTCCGACTTGGCAAGTGACGTACCACTTCGCCAGGACGCGCCCGTGGGGGTCCGGTGTGACTTTCCCCAGCGGTCCTGAGATACGGGTGAGAAGTGGCCAGTATGGTGGTGCGCGCCGCCGAGCTGCCCGCGTGAGGTTGTGTCGGGCGGCGGAGCCAACCGGGAGAACCTGCCTTGAGTCGTGAAACTGACACTCCGTCCTCCGGGCCCAACGGGCGCGGCGGAGCCGCCTACCCGTCGGGTACGCCGCCGTACGGGACCCCGACGGTCTCCGACGGCGGTACGGAAGCGGGCCGTTCGGCCACGCGGCCGGAGGAACGCAAGACCGAGACCACGCTGACGACCCGGATCCGGATCAACATCCCCGGGTCACGGCCCATTCCGCCGGTGGTCGTGCGCAAGCCCGTCACGGAAGCGGGGGGTTCCGGCGGCACCAGTACCGGTACCGGTACCGGTTCGGGCGCGGACAACGACGCGACGGCTCCTGGCACCGCCACGCCCAGGAGCACCGGCACCGTCGAGCCTGCTGCCGAGCCCGGCCAGTCCGCCCAGTCCGGCGAGGACAAGCCGACCAGCGACTGGTTCGCGCCCCGCAAGTCCGGCTCGGGCAAGCCCGGTCAGGGGAGCGGCTCCACCAACGGGGCCGGTCTGCCGGGCGGTTCGGGTCCGGCGGCGGGTGGTTCCGGGGCGGGTGGTCCGGGAGCCGGTGGTACTGGCTCGGGCGGCCCCGCTGCGGGCGGCTCCGGCGCCGGGCGGCCCGGAGGCGTGGTCGGTTCCATGAGCAGGCCGGGCGGCTCCCGGCCCGGCGGCACGAACGGTGCGGGGCTCCCCGGCGGCGCGACCGGCGGCCCCGTCGCGCCCGGGCACGGCGGCGGCACGGGCTCCTTCGACGTCACCGAGGCACTGGCGGCGGGCCCGCTCGGCAACGGTTCGCGTCCCGGCCCGGGCACCGACGGCGGCCAATCGCGCCGCGACGACCTGCCGTACTTCTCGGAGAACGACCGCCTCGGCGGCCAGAACGGCCAGAACGGCCAGGGCGGCTACGGCGGTGAGAGCGGCCAGGGCTCGCTCAACGGCTTCGGCGACGCGGGTGGCCCCGGCACGCAGGGCCCGGCCGGCCCGACGGGCGGTCCGGTCACCGGGGACGGCCCGATGATCCCACCGGCGGGCGGCCCCGGCGGACCGGGCGGCTTCCACGAGCAGGGCGGTCCCGGCGGACCGAACGGCTACAACGAGCGGGGCGGTCCCGGCGGGCCGGGCGCTTTCGATGAGCCGGGTGCTCGTGGTGGCTCTGGTGGCTTCAGTGAGCCTGGTGGCCCGGGCGGCTTCAGCGAGCCCGGTCGTTCCGGTGGCCCCGGCGCTTTCGATGGGCCGGGTGGTCCTGGTAGCTCCGGCGCGTTCAACGAGCCCGGTGGCCCCGGCGGCTTCAGCGAGCCCGGTGGTCCCGGCGGCTTCAGCGAGCCCGGTCGGTCTGGCGGCCCCGGCGCTTTCGATGGGCCGGGTGGTCCTGGTAGCCCCGGCGCGTTCAACGAGCCCGGTGGCCCGGGCGGCTTCAGCGAGCCTGGTCGGTCTGGCGGCCCCGGCGCCTTCGATGAGCCGGGTGGTCCTGGTGGTCCCGGCGGCTTCAGCGAGCCGGGTAGGCCCGGTGGGCCCGGCGCATTCGACGAGCCCGGTCGCCCTGGCACGCCCGGCGGACCCGGCGCGCCCAGCGCATTCAACGACCCCGGCCGGCCGGGCGGCCCCGGCGCACCTGCCGGTCCGGGAGCCATAGGCGGCCCCGCGGGTACGGGTGGCTCCGGCGGACCTGCCGGTACGGCCAACCCCGCAGGCCCTGGCGGCCCCGCCGGTACGGGCAAGCCCGGAGGCCCCGGCGGCACCGGCCCCCTCGGCCGTGCCCCCGGCGCTGCCGCTCCCACCGGCCACGGCCCCGGCGGCGGGATGAGCGACGACACCGCCATCCTCACGCCGCAGAAGCCGGCCCCCGAGCCGCCGGACGGCCAGGGCTACGGCCCCCGGCACGAC
>NZ_NGFN01000249.1 GCF_002148965.1 Streptomyces swartbergensis
GGTGGGCACTGAGATGGTTCCTTCCCACGCGCATGTGACACACGGAAGTCCTGCCGCCGAAAAAGGAGCCCGGTGGGTGCGTACCTCTTTTGGCGCGGCGCGGGGGGTGCGAATTCACCGACGGCGAATCGGACCCGGTCTGCAAAACGCGTGCGACACTCGGCCATTCCCCCCGCACGTCTGTTTCACTCTTCCACAACCCGCACACGACCAACAAGGCGCCCGTACGACATCAAGCCCGTTGACGGAAAGTCAGAAACGGGAACGCACGCACGCCTGTCGCACCCGTTTTCGACCTTTTCAGATCTGCCAGGACCGCAGCCGGTCCGCCGCGCCGTAGACGTCGGTGGTGCCGGACATCAGGTCGCGGGCGAGGTCGACGAGGGCACCGTAGGGCGGATCGATGCCGACGCCACTGACGAACATGTAGGCCACGGCCGTCGCACACGCGAAGCGGGCGTTGGCCGAGGGCAGCGGGCGGAGCACGGTGATGGTGTGCAGCAGCGCGGCGGCCCGCCAGGCCGCGTCGGAGTTCACCCCGAGGCGCGGCGGGTCGACGCGGTGCCGGGCGACGGCGGCGACCAGCGCGGAGAAGTCGTTGACGGTGGGCTGGTCCGGCAGGACCTCTTCGTGGCGCTGGAGCAGCCAGGGCACGTCGATGTGGATGACGGGTGCCATCGGTCAGGCGGCCCGCCCTTCGCCCTTGCTGGGCGGTTCGTCGTCGGGGAAGGCGGCGGCGAACTCGTCGGCGTGGGTCGCGAAGAACCTGCGGAAGGCCTCCGCGCCCTCCTGGAGGGCCCGGTGGCGGGCTATGTCGGCCGCGGCCGCCTCGCGCACGAGCGCCTTCATGGACGTACCGCGCTCCTTGGCGATCTGCCGCAGGTCCTCAAGTTCGCGGTCGCTGAACTCCACGTTGAGAGCTGGCATGCCTTCACGGTACCGCTCCGGTACTGACTCGTAAATACCCGCAGGTCAATGGCATATCTCGCGGTACCGGAGGTGGCGCGCCCCGGTCGTCCACAGAGATCTGCGTCACATCACACCGAGCGATGTCACATTCCGGGTTCCCGAGCGGCTCCCAGTAGTGAGCGCGTCTCTGGGAGGACCACGCATGACCGAGATCCCCGTACCCGGCACCGCCGCCCCGCTCGACGAGGCGACCGGGGTGTTCGTCGACCACCGCGAGCTGCTGTTCGGCGTCGTCTACAACATGCTCGGCAGCGTCGCCGACACCGAGGACGTCCTGCAGGAGACATGGCTGTCCTGGACGGCCCGCGGCGGGGGCGCTCCCCTGGAAGGCGTCGACAACCCCCGGGCCTATCTGGTCCGGGTGGCGGTCAACCACGCGCTGCGGCGCCGGGCCGTGATCAGCCGCAGGCAGGAGACGTACGTGGGCTCCTGGCTGCCCGAGCCCCTGGTCGCCGACGAGGGCGCCGACACCGCCGACGGCCCGGCCCTGCGCTCCGAGTCGGTGTCGCTGGCGATGCTGGTGGTCCTGGAGTCGCTGACCCCGCTGGAACGGGCCGTGTTCGTCCTGGGCGAGGTGTTCGGCTACCCGCACGCCGAGATAGCCGAGATCATCGACCGCTCCCCCGCCGCGGTACGGCAGTTGGCGCACCGCGCACGGGAGCACGTGCACGCGCGGCGGCCTCGCTACGAGGCGCATCCGCGGGTGCGGCGGGAGGCGACCGAGCGGTTCGTGCGGGCGGCGCTCGGCGGGGACATCGCCGAGCTGATGGAGGTGCTCGCCCCGGACGTCACGGCCTGGACGGACGCCGGCGGCAAGCGCAAGCCCGCGAGCCTGCGCCCGGTGCACGGCCGGGACAAGGTGGCCCGCCTGCTCACGTCCGGACGGGGCGGCCCGAGCAACCCCGTCTTCCGCTACCGGCGCGTCAACGGCGACGACGCGGCGGTGCTGTTCGACGGCGACGCGCCGTACGCCGTCCTGGTCCTGGACCTCACCCCGGAGGGCGACCGGGTGCGGGGCATCTACGTCGTGGCCAACCCGGACAAGCTCGCCCACCTGCCCAAGGAGGCGGTGTGAGCGCCGCCGAGCGGCCCGGGAGGGGCGAGCGCCTCGCCGACTGGTTCGACGGCCGGCTCGGCACCCACACGCTCGGCAGGAAGTACCTGCGCAAGGTGTTCCCCGACCACTGGTCCTTCCTGCTCGGCGAGATCTGCCTGTACAGCTTCGTGGTGCTGGTCCTCACCGGCGTGTACCTGACGCTGTTCTTCCATCCGTCGATGAACGAGGTGACGTACCAGGGGAGTTACACGCCGCTGAACGGCGTGCGCATGTCCGAGGCGTACGCCTCGACGCTGGACATCAGCTTCGACGTGCGCGGCGGGCTGCTGATCCGGCAGCTGCACCACTGGGCGGCGCTGGTCTTCGTCGCCGGGATGCTGACGCACATGATGCGGCACTTCTTCACCGGCTCGTTCCGCAAGCCGCGGGAGGTCAACTGGCTGTTCGGCTGGCTGCTGCTCTTCCTCGGCCTGTTCGAGGGCCTGTTCGGCTACTCCCTGCCGGACGACCTGCTGTCGGGCACGGGCCTGCGGTTCGTGCACGGCGCGCTGCTGTCCGTCCCGATCGTGGGGACGTACCTGGCGATGTTCCTGTTCGGCGGCGAGTTCCCCGGCGACGACATCGTGGCCCGCTTCTACTCGCTGCACGTCCTGCTGATCCCCGGGGTCATGGCGGCGCTGATCGTCGTCCATGTGCTGCTGGTCGTGTACCACAAGCACACCCAGTTCGCGGGCCCCGGGCGCACCGAACGCAATGTCGTGGGCGCGCCCTTCATGCCGGTGTACCTCGCCAAGGCGGGCGGCTTCTTCTTCCTGGTGTTCGGGGTGCTCGCGCTGATGGCGGCGGTGGCGACGATCAACCCGGTGTGGTCGTACGGCCCCTACCGCGCCGACCAGGTGTCCACGGGCGCCCAGCCGGACTGGTATCTCGGCTTCGCCGAGGGGCTGGTGCGGATCATGCCCGGCTGGGAGGTCACGCTGTGGGGCCACACGCTGGTGCTGGGCGTGTTCATCCCGATCGTGGTGTTCCCGCTGCTGCTGCTCTTCATCGGCGTGTACCCGTTCCTGGAGGCCAGGTTCACCGGCGACGGGCACGAGCACCATCTGCTGGACCGGCCCCGCAACCGCCCGGTCCGCACGGCGATCGGGGCGGCCTGGATCAGCCTCTACCTGGTGCTGCTGGCGGGCGGCGGCAACGACATCGTGGCGACCCGCTTCCACCTGTCGATCAACACGGTGACCTGGGCGGTGCGGATCGCGATGTTCGTCGTCCCGGCGGTCGTCCTCGTCGTCACCCGGCGGATCTGCCTGGGGCTCCAGCTGCGCGACCGGGAGCTGGTGCTGCACGGCCGGGAGACCGGCGTGATCAAGCGGCTGCCGCACGGCGAGTACGTCGAGGTGCACGAGCCGCTCGACCAGGCCCGGCTGCACACCCTGACCGCCCATGAGCGGCCCCAGGAACTCGTGCTCAGGAACGGGCGYGACAGAACTCCCGGACAGTCCGGTTGAACGGCTCCGGGGCCTCGATGTTGCTGAGGTGCCCGGTGCCGGGCAGCACGACCAGGGTGGCGTCCGGGATCGCCTCCAGGAGCGGACGGGCGACGAGGTCCACCGGCGAGCGCGCGTCGAGCTTGCCCCACAGCAGCAGGGTCGGCACCGTGATCTTGGGCAGCAGGTCGCGCTGGTCTGCCTCGGCCATGATGGTGAGCTCCGTCCGCATGCTCCGGGGCCGGGCGTCGGCGGACATCACGGACAGCAGACGGACGGCTTCGGCCGGTGGCCGCCCGGCGAACAGGCCGGGCATGGTCGGTGCGAACTCCTCGTCCGGGACCGCGAGCATCCGCTCCGCCCCCTCGACCCGCGACCGCACCTCCGCCGGAGGCAGCGAGCCTTTCCAGCCCGCGTAGGTGTCCACGAGGAGCAGCGTCCGGACGAGCTCGGCGTGGTGCCGGTAGAGCTCCAGTACGACGGTCCCGCCCCACGACAGGCCGAGGACGTGCGCCGGACCGAGGCCCACGTCCTCGATGACGGCCGCCAGGCAGCGGGCGTAGTCCGCCAGGACGAAGGAGGGCGGTACGTCGGAGGAGCGGCCGGCGCCGGGCTCGTCCCAGGCGATCACGGTGAACTCGTCGGCCAGGTCCGCGACCTGCGGACGCCACAGGCGGGCGTCGGTCGTGGCGCCGTGGGCGAGCACCAGGGGCGGGCCCTGGCCCACCCGGTCGTAGGCGACCTCGATGCCGGCTACCCGCACCGCGTGCATGGCACCAGGCTACGCGCGGGTGCCGGAGGCGTCCTGTCGGCGGACTCCCCCGGCACCCGGCGCGCTCGTCCGGCCTACCCCTGGTCCGCCACGAAGGCGGCCATGCGGGTCAGGGCGGCGTTCCAGTTGATCGTGTGCTCGTTGGTCGACCAGGACTGGATGTCGTCGATGTAGCAGAACTGGCCGACGCAGCCCTGGAGTTTGCTCTGTGCGTAGGGGTCCTGGATGCTCGAGTTCGGCCCGCCCGAGAGGGTGCCCTTCGGCGGGTTCGGCTGGTTCGGGTCGAGCTGGCGGGCGTACCAGCGGCTGTGCTGGTTCTGGGCGCTGACCTCGCCGTAGCCGGTGACGTAGGAGATGTTCAGCGCGTTGCGGCCCAGGATGTAGTCCATGCTCTGGAGCGCGCCGTCCCGGTACTTCGAGGCGCCGGTGATGTCGTACGCGGTGGCGAGGATGACGGCGTTGTTGAGGATCTGGTGGCTGGAGCCCCAGTCGTACTTGTTGCCGTCGGGGGCGTACGGCATGCCGTAGGGGTGTGCCTTCAGCGTGGCCAGGTAGCGGTCGGCGCCCTTGACGACGGACTGGCGGACCTTGTCCCGGCCGGGCAGCTTGTTCGGCACCGTGGCGAGGTCGAGCCGTCCCGCCGCGCCCGTGCGGGCCCAGTCGAAGCCGAGCGGGCCGAAGAGGTCGGCCGTGTGGACCGGCGACTTCAGGACGTACTCCTGGAACCGCTTCTCGCCCGTGGTGAGGTACAGCTCGGCCGCCGCCCAGTAGAAGTCATCGGTGACGTCGCTGTCGGGGTAGGCGCCGCCGCCGATGCCGTCGCTCTCGGAGGCGTAGCGGTCGGGGTGCGCGAGCGCCGCCGACCAGGCCTTGCGGGCGGCCGCCAGGGCCCTGTCGGCGAACGCCTTGTCGTAGGGCCGGTAGAGGCGGGCCGCCTGTGCCGCCGTGGCCGCGAGGTTCAGGGTGGCCGCGGTGGACGGCGGGTGCAGTTCGCGCTTCTGCGGGTCGTCGCTGGGCAGCAGCGGCAGGCCGGTCCACTGCTCGTCGTGCATCTTGTGGTGGGCCATGCCGGCCAGCGGCTTGTCGTCGGGCACCTGCATCCTCAGCAGGAACTCCAGCTCCCAGCGGGCCTCGTCGAGGATGTCCGGGGCCTTGTTGCCGCTCTCGGGGATGGCGAGCGTGCCGTCGCCGAGCTTGCCGGCGTCGCCGGTGCGGGCGTGCAGCGCGCGTTCGTGGGTGCTCAGCACCTCCCAGGTGGAGATGCCGCCGTTGACGACGTACTTGCCGTGGTCGCCGGCGTCGTACCAACCGCCGCTGACGTCGAGGGTGTAGTCGCAGACGCCGGGCTGGCAGGGCACGGCGGTGTCGCCCTTGTTGGGTGCCACGCCCACGTGCCCGGCCGGGCGGCCGTAGCCGGGCCGCAGGTCCTCGCGTATCGCGATGCCGCTGCGCTGGGTGTAGTAGTACTTCGCCGAGTCCACCCGGAGCCGCTCGTAGGCGCTCGCGTCGATGTCGAAGGGGCGGCTGGTCTCGCCGTCGGCGACGAGTGTGAGGCCCGTGCCCTTCGTGCGGTACGCGCCGAAGTCGATCGAGTGGACGTTCTGCCCGGAGGAGGCGTCGACGCCGCGCGGCACGGTCGTGCCCCGGGCGACCACCGTTCCGCCGGAAGACTTCAGCTGCCAGGGCAGTTTCGCCGTGGCGTCGGTGACCAGGGTGGCGTTCTTGGGCCCGGAGGGCAGATAGGCGACCTGGTTGACGCGGACCCGGGGCCCGGTGTCGGGCTCGTACGGCTCCGGCGCCACCCCGCCGAGCAGCGAGACGTCGTCCATGCAGAAGCGCCACGCATCCGCGCTGCCGCCGAGCTGGAAACCGACCTGGGCCTGGGCGGTGTCCACGGGCGAGGTGAAGGTGTAGGAGTAGGTGTCGCCGGAGACGCTGAGCTGCGGCGACACCTCGTGGTAGGTGTCGTACGGCGACACCGACAGGCCCACGATGGCCCGCACCACGTGCCCGGCGGGCGTGCCGGTCGCGCTGAACGAGAAGCGGTACGACTCCCCCTTCACGAGGGTGATGTCGTTCTGCCCGACGCCGGCGTCCCAGCGGTTGGTGGTGCCGCCGGGGACGTCGGCGCAGAGCCGGCCGTCGGACAGGCCCGCGGTGACGTTGCTGGTCGCCCACCAGGGGTCGGTGGTGGTGTCGAAGGTGCCGTTCCTGACCTGCTCGGTCTCTTCGGCCCCGGCCGGTGCGGAGGGCAGCGCGGTGAGCGCGGTCGCCAGGAGGGCCGTCAGGGACAACAGGGCGGTTCTGCGTCGTTTCACGTCTGGGCTCCTCTGGGAGGTGCGGGTGGCGCTCGGCGTGGGAGCGCTCCCAGATGCGGATGTCCGCCATGGTTGTGGTTGATGTGACGCCCCGTCAACGGTCCGGACGGGACTGGCCTGTTCGCCGCCCGCCCGGACCGTCGTTCCCGAGGACTCAGGCGGCCGGGGTCTCCAGCCGGCTGATGCGCAGGGCGCCCCGGGCCTCGTCGGGGTGGCGGCTCGTCATCGTGAGCCGGATCCGGGAACCGCGGACGGCCTTGAAGGTGATCACGGTCGGGGTGTCGGAGGCGGTGGCCCAGTCGATCGCCGTGTCCTGCACGGCCCGCCACGCACGGCCGTCCCACACCGCCACCTCGATCGCCGCGGGCAGGCTGTGCGTGGCGTCCACGGTGAAGGAGACGTCCACCCGGTCGAAGCCGCGGGTGCGTCCGTGGTCGACCGTGACCCAGTCCTCGGTGCGGGCGCCGTCGAAGGCGGGCAGCAGGGCCGTGGCCTGCTTGTAGAAGCCGTTGGACCAGCCGGTGGCCGGGTCGCCGTCGAGCATGGCGGCGGGCAGGGTGTCCGGGCGGCCGGAGTAACTGGCGTCCGCGTGCGGGTAGTCGACGGGCGCGGGGTGCTCCGGCCGGAAGACGGGCGGGGCGGTCTCGGCCCGGTCCCCCGCCCGGGTGGCGCGTACGGTGGCTGTACCGGTGCGCAGGCCGTCGGCGCGGGCGGTCACCTTCACCGTGCCCGTCTTGGTGCCGGAGCGGACGATGGCGAGGGCCTTGCCGTGGAAGGCGGTGCGGGTGCTCGCCTGGTAGCGCTCGGCGCTCTCCTGGCGGCCGTTGTCGAGCCCGGCGAGCGAGCCGCCCGCCACCTCGAAGGAGAGCAGGTGCTGAGCGTCGGGCACCACCACACCGCGCCGGTCGACCACCTCGGCGGTCACGAAGACCAGCGAACGCCCGTCGGCGGCGAGGGACTCGCGGTCCGGTGTCAGGCGTATCGCGTGCGGGGCGCCGGCGGTGCGCAGCACGTCGGTGGCGACCACCTTGCCGTCCTGCCGCGCGACGGCCTTCAGCTCGCCCGGCCGGTAGGGCACCTTCCAGGTCAGGTGGAGCTTGCCGGCGCTGCCGTTCGGGCTGGTGTAGCTGCCGGGGTAGGGGCCGTCGGTGAAGGTCTTGTCGTCGCCGGTCGCCTCGGTCGTCTCCAGGTACGTGCGGCCGTCGACGGTCTTCTTGGTGTCGAACCGCCGTACGCCCAGGGACTTTCCGTTGAGGAACAGTTCGACGGTGTCGACGTTGGAGTACGCCCAGACCTCGACCGTGTCGCCCTCGGCGTGGTTCCAGGTCATCGGCAGCAGGTGGACCATCGGCTTGTCGGTCCACTGGCTCTGGAACAGGTAGTACATGTCCTTGGGGAAGCCCGCGGTGTCGACCGCGCCGAAGAAGGACGCCTTGACCGGGAAGACGTCGTACGGCGTGGGCTCGCCGATGTAGTCGATGCCCGACCACAGGAACTGCCCCGTGAACCACTTGCGGTCCCGGTCCTTCTTGTGGCCGTACTCGCCGCTCATGGTCCAGGAGGCGAGGTTGTTGTCGTAGGAGGAGGTCCCGCGCCTTCCGGGGGTGTAGTTCTCGCCGGTGTTGAGGTGCTCGGGCTCCTGGTACTCGCCCCGGGTCGAGGTCTCCGAGGAGGACTCGGACTCGAAGAGGAAGAGGTGCGGGTAGGCCGCGCGCAGCTGGTCCACCGACTTGGCAGTGTTGTAGTTGAGGCCGAGGCCGTCCAGCTTGGCCAGCATCAGGTCGGCCGCGGAGCCCTTGGCGGGCAGGCGGCGGTACTTGTCGGAGCCGATGATCAGCGGGCGGGTGTCGTCCGCGGCCCTGATCGCGGCGATGATCCGGTCGGCCATGGCGAGGCCGGCGGTGGAGGTGGAGTCGGGGACCTCGTTGCCGATGGACCACATGAGCACGGCGGGCGAGTTGCGGGCCGCCAGCACCATCTCGGTGGTGTCCTTCTCGCACCACTCGTCGAAGAACCGGCCGTAGTCGTACCGGTTCTTGCCGGTGCGCCAGCAGTCGAACGCCTCCACCAGCATGACGACGCCCAGCTCCTCACAGACCTGGATCACCTCGGGCGCGGGCGGGTTGTGGGAGGTGCGCAGGGCGTTGACGCCCATGGACCGCATGATCTCCATCTGGCGGCGGACGGCGTCGATGCTGACCGCGGCCCCGAGCGCGCCCAGGTCGTGGTGGAGGTCGACGCCCTTGAGCTTGTGGTGGGTGCCGTTGAGGAAGAAGCCCTCGCCCGGGTCGAAGCGGAAGGTGCGGAAGCCGAAGGGCGTGCGGTAGGTGTCGGTGGTCCTGCCGCCGACGCGCAGTTCGGTGTGCAGGGTGTAGCGGTGCGGGGCCGCGATGTCCCACAGCTCGGGGCGCCGGACGGTGAGTTCGTGGCTCTCGGTCTTCTCGTCGGCGACGGCGGCCGTGGAGGAGGTACGGGCGACCGTCCGTCCCTTCGGATCGACGATCCGGGAGACGACCTCGACGTCGGCGCCCGCGCCCGACGCGTTGACGACCGAGGTGTCGACCCGTACGACGGCCCGTTCGGCGGAGATCTCGGGGGTGGTGACGCGGGTTCCCCAGCGGGCCACGTGCACCGGCTCGGTGATCACCAGACGTGCCTCGCGGTAGATGCCGCTGCCGGAGTACCAGCGGCTGCTGGGGAGCCGGTTCTGGACCTTGACCGCGATGACGTTCTCGGTGCTGCCGTCGGTGTGCACCAGGTCGGTGAGGTCGAGGGCGAAGCCGGTGTAGCCGTAGGGGTGGCGACCGGCCTCCTTGCCGTTGCAGTAGACGGAGGAGTCCATGTAGACCCCGTCGAACTCGACCGAGATCCGCTTGCCCGCGAGGGCGGGCGGCAGGGTGAAGGCGAGGCGGTACCAGCCGAGGCCGCCGGGGAGGAAGCCGGTGCCGCTGCTGGTGCCGTGCTCGGTGGTGGGGGTCTGCTCGATGCTCCAGTCGTGCGGGACGGCGATCTCGCGCCATCCGGAGTCGTCGTAGTCGGGCAGGGCGGCGTCGGCGTAGGCGCCGGTCGGGTCGGTGATCCCGCCCGGATTGACCAGCGCGAAGCGCCAGCCGTCGCGCAGGGCGACGGCGCGGCGGCCGGACGCGCCGCGCGCCTCCTCGGCGGCCCACGCCTCCGGGGCGCCCAGCAGTGTTCCGGCCGCGGGCGCGGCGGCGGAGGCGAGCAGGACCGATCTGCGCGTGACCGACATGGCGGCTCTCCCTCATTAGGGCCCAGAAGTACTCACAACTCATCGTGAACAAACAGATTCTGTCGACGTGTCACACCGGGCCGTCAAGGGTGCGGCAGCGTCGTTCTGCCCCGGGCGTCACATCGGCCGGAATTGCGCCTTGACCGTGTGCCGCCGGGCGGCACAGGGGTTACCGGTTCATGTCGGGCGCCCACGGACTAGTCTGGAACTCAAGCGACCTCCCTGATCACTGTGAGTGTCCGTATGGAGTGGCGACGATGAGTCCGGACGAGCCGTTCGACGATGGCGTGGCCGCCCGTGCCGTCATCGCCGCCGACGGCACGCTCACCGAGTGGAGCGAGGGCGCACACCGCCTCCTGGGCCACCCGGCCGCCGAGGTGCTGGGCCGCCCGGCCACCGAGCTGCTGGCCGACGGAGCGGAACCGCCGCCCGTGCCGCAGGACGCCCGCTGGAGCGGGACACTCACGCTGCGTCACCGCGACGGGCACACGGTCTCCGCGTGGGTGCTCGCCCACCGCAGACCGCCGGACGGCCCGGAGACGGCCGAGTGGCTCGCCGTGTCCCCGCCGGAGGCCCCCCTGCCGGAGCTGCCTGACGACCCGCTGGTGCGGGCCGCCCTGACGCAGTCGCCCTGCGCCACGATGATCTTCGACGAGCGGCTGCGGCTGCGCGGCGTCAACGACGCCATGGCGGACCTCCTCGGGCTGCCCGCCGACCGGCTGCGGGGCCTGCGGCCCACCGACATCGGCAGCCGGCCGCAGAACGCGGAGCTCGAGGAGTATCTGCGCCACGTGCTGAGCACCGGCCGGCGGCAGGACATGCAGACGTACATGAAGGCCAGCGGAGAGAGCCGGGCCGCGCACGCCTGGCTGGCCCGGCTCGCACCGCTCACCGACGACTCGGGGCGGGTGCGGGGCGTGTGCGTGACCGCCCACGACTTCAGCGACCAGTACCGGTCACGGGAGCGGCTCCAGCTGGTCAACGAGGCGAGCGTGCGCATCGGCACCACCCTCGACGTCACCCGGACGGCCCAGGAGCTGGCGGACGTGTGCGTCCCGGCGCTCGCCGACTTCGTCAGCGTCGACCTGCTCGGCGTACGGGAGCACGGCGGCGAGTCCGCCGGCCCGCCGACCCCACCGGTGAGCCTGCGCCGGGCCGCCCACCAGTCGGTCAACCCGGGCAGCCCCGAGGCCGTGGCCAAGCCGGGTCAGGTGGACGTCTATCCGGAGGACTCCCCGCAGGCCGCCTCGCTCATCGCGGGGCACACCATCGTGGCCTCCGGAGCGGACGGCGGCGACCTCGAGAAGTGGCTGGCCTGGGACCCGGTCCGGTTCCGGCGGGTCCGCGAGTACGGCATCCACTCCACCATGTCCGTGCCGCTCCAGGCCAGGGGTTCGACCCTCGGGGTCGCGGTCTTCAGCCGCTTCCGGCGCCCCGATCCCTTCACCGCCGACGACGTGCTGCTGGCCGAGGAGGTCACGGCCCGGGCCGCCGTCTGCATCGACAACGCCCACCGCTACTCCCGCGAGCGCGAGACGACACTCACCCTGCAACGCAGCCTGCTGCCCCGCACACTGCCGCGCACCGCCGCTGTGGAGGCGGCCTCCCGCTACCTTCCGGCCACCCGCTCCGGCGTGGGCGGCGACTGGTTCGACGTGATCTCGCTGTCCGGGATGCGCGTCGCGATGGTCGTCGGCGACGTCGTCGGCCACGGCATCCAGGCCTCGGCCACCATGGGCCGGCTGCGCACCGCCGTCCGCACCCTCGCCGACATCGACCTGGCCCCCGACGAGCTGCTCACCCACCTCGACGACCTGGTCGTGCGGCTGTCCCAGGAGTCCGGCGGCGACGCCGGCACCGGGGAGATGGGCGCGACCTGCCTGTACGCGGTCTACGACCCCGTGTCGCGGCGCTGCACCCTGGCCCGGGCCGGGCACCCGCAGCCCCTGCTGGTCCCGCCGGACGGCCCGGCCCGGCAGCTCGATCTGCCCTCGGGGCCCCCGTTGGGGGTCGGAGGGCTGCCGTTCGAGTCCGCCGAGGTGGAGCTGCGGGAGGGCAGCGTCCTGTCGTTCCACACGGACGGGCTGCTCGCGAGCCGCGAGCGGGACGTCGACGCGAGCCACCGGATGCTCCGCGAGGCGTTGTCGGCCCCCTCCGACTCCCTGGACGAGACCTGCGACCGCGTGCTGCACGCCCTGCTCCCGCCGGGCGGCTCCGCCGACGACGTGGCCCTGCTGCTGGCCCGCACCCGCGGTCTGCCGTCCTCCCAGGTGGCGACCTGGGACATCCCCGCCGACCCGGCGCTCGTGGCCCCCATCCGCAAGCAGGTCGTCGACCAGCTCGACCGCTGGGGGCTGATCGAGGCCACGTTCACCGCGGAGCTGGTGGTGAGCGAGCTGGTGACCAACGCCATCCGCTACGGCGCCCCGCCGATCCGGCTGCGGCTGATCCACGACGCGTCCACGCTGATCTGCGAGGTGTCGGACACCAACCACACGGCCCCGCACCTGCGCCGTGCCAAGACCTGGGACGAGGGGGGCCGCGGTCTGCTCCTGGTCGCCCAGCTCACCCAGCGCTGGGGCAGCAGGCACACCGCCGAGGGCAAGACGATCTGGGCGGAGCTGGAACTGCTCGACGGGATGTGAGCGGTCGCGGTTTCTCCGTTGCCCCGCGGCGGGCAGCGGGCCGTGAGGGCGACGGGGTTCTCGTAGTGCTCTTACCGGCGCCTGGTTTCATGGGCGGGCACGACCTGATCACGTCGCGGAGGACGCCGCCCTGAACACCCCGCTCGCCGAAGTCCTGTCCGTGGCGCTGCTGGCCGCCGTGCTCGTCTGGGCCGTGCTCCGTCCGCGGGGGCTGCCCGAGGCCGTGCCGGCGGTTCCCGCCGCCGGGCTCGCGGTCGCCGTCGGATTGATCCCGCCGGACCACGCGTGGGAGGAGATCCAGCGGCTGGGACCCGTGGTCGGCTTCCTCGCGGCCGTGCTGGTGCTCGCGCACTTCTGCGACGTCGAGGGGCTGTTCACGGCGTGCGGGGCGTGGATGGCCCGCTGGGCGGCGGGGCGTCCCGCGCGGCTGCTGACGGCGGTGTTCGCGCTGGCCTCCGTCATCACGGCCGTGCTCAGTCTGGACGCCACCGTCGTCCTGCTGACACCGGTGGTGCTCGCCACCGCCACCCGGATGGGCGTCCAGGCCCGGCCGCACCTCTACGCGTGCGCCCACCTGTCGAACACCGCCTCGCTGCTGCTGCCGGTCTCCAACCTCACCAACCTGCTGGCCTTCACGGCGAGCGGGCTGAGTTTCACCCGGTTCGCGGCACTGATGGCGTTGCCCTGGCTGGTGGCGATCGGCGCCGAGTACCTGGTGTTCCGCCGCTTCTTCGACGACGAACCCGGTGAGCGTGCAGCCCACGGT
>NZ_NGFN01000025.1 GCF_002148965.1 Streptomyces swartbergensis
GGAGGAGATCCTCACCCCGTTCCGCCCCGGCGACTCCGTGCCCCGGACCCGCGACCTCGGCACCGAACTCGCCAAGGTCCGCCTGTCCGCGCCCACGGGCCCGGCCCTGGAGTCCCTGATCGCCTCCGTGCGGCGCACCGTGCGGGCCGAGATCGTTCCGGATCCCACCGGCTGACCTTCCGTACCTCCCCTTGCCCACTGCCCCGTATGCACACGTCTCGCAGGAGAGCCATGCCTCGACGCCTGTTCACCTCGGAGTCCGTGACCGAGGGCCACCCCGACAAGATCGCTGACCGGCTCAGCGACACCGTTCTGGACGCGCTGCTGGCGGCGGACCCCGCCGCCCGTGTGGCCGTCGAGACACTGATCACCACCGGCCAGGTGCACATCGCCGGAGAGGTGACGACCACCGCGTACGCCGACATCGCAGCCCTGGTGCGCGAACAGATCGTCGAGATCGGCTACGACGCCTCCGCGAAGGGCTTCGACGGAGCCTCCTGCGGGGTGTCGGTGTCCCTCGGCGCCCAGTCTCCGGACATCGCACAGGGCGTCGACACCGGCGGTGCCGGCGACCAGGGGCTGATGTTCGGATACGCGACCGACGAGACACCGGAGCTGATGCCGCTGCCCGTGCAGCTCGCCCATCGGCTTGCCCGGCGCCTGACCGACGTCCGCAAGGACGGCACCCTCGGCTACCTGCGCCCGGACGGCAAGACGCAGGCCACCGTCGAGTACGACGGCGACCGGGCGGTCCGCCTCGACACCGTCGTGGTCTCCGCGCAGCACGCGCCCGGCATCGACCTGGTGGCACGGCTGGCCCCCGACATACGGGAGTTCGTGGTCGAGCCGGAGCTGAAGGCACTGGCCGAGCAGGGGGTGAGCCTGGAGAGCGACTCCTACCGGCTGCTGGTCAACCCCACCGGCCGGTTCGAGATCGGCGGTCCGATGAGCGACGCGGGCCTGACCGGCCGGAAGATCATCGTCGACACGTACGGCGGCATGGCCCGCCACGGCGGCGGCGCCTTCTCCGGCAAGGACCCCTCCAAGGTGGACCGTTCGGCGGCGTACGCAATGCGCTGGGTCGCCAAGAACGTGGTCGCCGCCGGGCTCGCGAGGCGCTGCGAGGTCCAGGTCGCCTACGCCATCGGCAAGGCGGAGCCGGTCGGCCTCTTCGTCGAGACCTTCGGCACCGCGACCGTGGACGAGGGGAGGATCGGGCAGGCCATCACGGACGTGTTCGACCTCCGCCCGGCCGCCATCGTCCGAGACCTCGACCTGCTCCGGCCCATCTACGCGCAGACGGCCGCCTACGGCCACTTCGGCCGCGAACTCCCCGGTTTCACCTGGGAGCGCACTGACCGCGTCGAGGCGCTGCGCAAGGCGGTGGCCACGCCATGACCACAGTCACAGCCACAGCCACCTCACTGAGCTGGGACGAGGGCGCCGTCGTCACCATCGACCAGCGTGCACTGCCGCACGAGATCCGCGAGCTGCGGCTCACGGACGTCGACGCGGTGATCGCGGCAATCGAGTCCCTGGCCGTGCGCGGCGCCCCCGCCATCGGTCTGGCCGGCGCACTGGGCGTGGCGCTGAGCGCCCGGCTGCACAGCGGCCCGGACGGTGTCGACCGTGCCGCCGTGCACGCCGACGCGGAGCGACTGATCGCGGCCCGTCCCACGGCCGTCAACCTCGAGTGGGCCGTGCGGCGCACGCTGACCCGCCTCGACGAGGGAGCCCAGGCCGTGCTGGCGGAGGCGACCGCCATGCTCGCCGAGGACGCCACGCTGAACGCCGCCGCCGTCGAACGCGCTGCCGACCTGGTGGACTCCCTCACGCCCGACCGCCCGCTGCGCCTGCTCACCCACTGCAACACCGGCAGGCTCGCGACCGGCGCCGTGGGCACGGCGCTCGGCACGATCCTGCACCTTGCCGGGCGGGGCCGGGTGCGGGAGGTCCTGGTCGACGAGACCCGCCCGCTGCTCCAGGGCGCCCGCCTGACCGCGTGGGAGCTGGGCGAGGCCGGTGTGCCGTACCGGCTGTGCGTCGACTCGGCGGCGGCCGGCGCGATGGCACACGGTCTGGTCGACTGCGTCCTGGTGGGTGCGGACCGGATCGCCGCCAACGGCGACACCGCGAACAAGATCGGCACCTATGGGCTCGCCGTCGCGGCGGCCCGGCACGGCATCCCCTTCGTGGTCGTCGCACCCGAGTCCACCTGGGACAGCTCGCTCGCGGACGGTTCCGGGATCGTGATCGAGGAGCGTGCGGCGGCCGAGGTGACCCACCTCGCCGACCGGGTGTGCGCTCCCCAGGACGCCCGCGCGTACAACCCGGCCTTCGACGTCACCCCCGCCGAGCTGATCACCGCGATCGTCACCGAGCGGCGGGTGTTCCGGCCGCGGCGCGGCGTTCCGCAGCAGCTCACCGCCGGTGTGGCGGACGACCGTATCGAAGGACTCCTGGAGGAGTTCCCCGACCACCCGGAGCCCGGCGTGGTCTTCCGCGACCTGTCGGCCCTCTACGCGCAACCGGGCCTGCTGGCCGGCCTCGCGGCCCGCGTGGACGAGGAGTTCGGCGGCGCGTACGACCGGGTGCTGGCCGTGGAGTCCCGCGGCTTTGTGCTCGGCGCCGCTCTGGCGGCCCGTACCGGCACACCGCTGACGCTGGCGCGCAAGCCCGGAAAGCTGCCGGGCCCGGTGCACTCGGCGGACTACTCCCTCGAATACGGCATGGACCGACTGGAGTTGCGCAAGAGCGCCATCGCACCCGGCGAACGGGTGCTCTGCGTCGACGACGTGCTGGCCACCGGCGGCACCCTCGCCGCCGCCGCGCAGCTGGTGCGGGACAGCGGGGCCGAGGTCGCGGGCATGGCCGTCGTACTGGAACTGGCCGGGCTGGGCGGGCGCGACCGCCTGTCGTCGCACCGGCTGGCCGCCCTCTGCGAGGTGCCGGCATGACCACACCTGTCCAGGACCTCCGCGGCACACCGCCGGTGACCGATGCGGCCGCCGAACTCGCCCGCTACTCCCGCGTCCTGTACGAGCGCGGCTGGATGCCCGGCACCTCCGGCAATCTCTCGGTACGGCAGGCCGGCGGCCTCAGGGACACGGCCCTGATCACGCCGAGCGGCCGGGACAAGGGCGAGCTGACCCGCGACGACATGGTCACCGTCCACGCCGAGACCGGTGAGCCCCGCCTCCACGGGCCGCTGCGCGCCTCGGCGGAGACCTGCATCCACGCCGCCGTCTACCGGACCACGGGGGCCGAGGCCGTCATCCACGTCCACTCCCCCTACGCGACCGTCGTCGCCTGCCGCGCCGGTGACCCCGCGCGGCGCACGACGGTCCCCCTCACCCGGTTCGAACTGCTCAAGGGACTCGGGCTCGCCGACCCGGCCGCCACCCGCGTACCGGTCTTCCCGAACTGGTCCGACGTCCCCCGTATCGCCGACGACGTGGCCGACTGGCTGCGCGCCACACCGGACGCACCGCCCGGACTGCTCATCGCGGACCACGGCATCACCGTATGGGGCCGTGATCTCGCCCGGGCACTGGCCCGCCTGGAGTGCTTCGAGGCCATCTGCCAACTCCTCGTGCTCGGCGCCCGATCCCGAGAGGACCACCTCCCATGACCCCTTCGACCCCCGTCGCGGACGTCGCCGTCATCGGTGGCAGCGGCTTCTACGAACTGCTCGGCGATGCCCACCCCGTCGAGGTGGACACCCCGTACGGCAAGCCCTCCGACACGATCACCGTCGGCGCCGTCGGGAAGCGCGGCGTGGCCTTCCTGCCCCGGCACGGACGCGGTCACGCCATCCCCGCCCACAAGATCAACTACCGGGCGAACCTCTGGGCCCTGCGCTCCCTCGGCGTCCGCCAGGTCCTGGCCCCCTGCGCCGTCGGTTCTCTGCGCCCTGAGCTGGGACCGGGGACCGTCGTCGTCCCCGACCAGCTGGTGGACCGCACCACCGCCCGGACTCAGAGCTACTACGACCAGGGAGCGGTGCACGTCTCGTTCGCCGATCCCTACTGCGCGCACGGGCGCACCGCCGTCCTCAAGGCCGCCGCGGCGACGGGCACCGAGGCGCAGGACGGCGGCACGACGGTCGTGATCGAGGGGCCCCGCTTCTCCACTCGGGCCGAGTCCCGGTGGTACGCCGCGCAGGGCTGGTCGCTGGTGAACATGACCGGCCACCCGGAGGCCGTCCTCGCCCGCGAACTGGCCCTGTGTTACACCTCGGTGGCGCTGGTGACCGACCTCGACGCCGGCCTCGGCGCCGGGGAGGGTGTCGCCCAGGACGAGGTCTTCCAGGTCTTCGCCGAGAACATCGGCAAGCTGAAGGCGCTCGTGCTCGAGACGGTCGGCCTGCTCCCCGAGGACCGCACCTGCCCCTGCGGGCAGGCGCTGGAGGGCCTCGATCTGCCGTGGGGCCTGCCGTGACCACCGGCCTGCTGCCCGCCCGGCGCCTGCGCGGGTTCGGCACCACCGTCTTCGCCGAGATGTCGGAACTGGCGGCGCGGACGGGCGCGATCAACCTCGGACAGGGCTTCCCGGACACCGACGGCCCGGACCGGATCCGGGAGGCCGCCGTCCGCGCCCTGCGCGACGGCAGGGGCAACCAGTACCCGCCAGCCACGGGCGTGCCCGAGCTGCGCAGGGCGGTCGCCGCCCATCAGCTCCTGTGGTACGGGCTCGATGTCGACCCGGACCGGGAGGTGCTGGTCACAGCGGGGGCCACCGAGGCGATCGCGGCTGCGCTGCTCGCCCTCGTGGAGCCCGGCGACGAGGTGGTCGTGCTGGAGCCGTACTACGACTCGTACGCCGCCGCCGTCGCCATGGCCGGCGGCGTCCGCGTCCCGGTGACGCTGCGCCCCCGCGACGGATCCTTCCGGCTGGACCCGGACGAACTGCGGGCCGCGATCACCGACCGCACCCGGATGCTGCTGGTGAACACCCCGCACAACCCCACGGGCACGGTCCTGTCCGCCGCGGAGCTGGCCGCGCTGACCGAACTCGCCGTGGAAAGGGACCTGCTCGTGGTCAGCGACGAGGTCTACGAGCACGTGGTCTTCGACGGGCGGCACGTGCCGCTCGCCGCCCTCCCCGGGATGCGCGAGCGCACGGTCACCATCGGCTCCGCGGGCAAGACCTTCTCCTTCACCGGCTGGAAGGTCGGCTGGGTGACAGCGCCCGCGCGCCTGGTCGCCGCGATCCGGTCCGCCAAGCAGTACCTGACCTACGTCTCCGCCGGCCCGCTGCAGTACGCGGTCGCCGAGGCGCTGCGGCTGCCGTCGGCCTACTTCGACGGTTTGCGCGAGAACCTGCGCGTCCGGCGCGACCTGCTCGTGGACGGTCTCGAGAAGGCAGGCTTCCTGACCTACCGCCCCGCGGGCACGTACTTCGTGACCGCGGACATCCGCCCGCTCGGCGCCGAGCAGTCCGCGGGCGGCGACGGTGCGGCCTTCTGCCGCGCGCTGGCCGAGCGCGCCGGGGTGGTCGCCATTCCCAGCAGCGTCTTCTACGACCACCGGGCGGAAGGCGCTCCGTACGTCCGCTTCGCCTTCTGCAAGCGGATCGCCGTACTCGAAGAGGCCGTTCGCCGCCTCGGCGCACGGCCGCTCAGTGGAAGGACTCCGTCATGACCCTGTTGATCACCTGGCCCGACACCGGCCCGGAGACCGAACTGCGGCGCACCTCGGACCCCACCGAGATCCAGGCGGCCCTCGCGCCCGTCGGCGTGCGCTTCGAGCGGTGGCCCGTACGTGACGATGTGCCGGCGGACGCGGAGGCCGGTGAAGTGCTCGCCGCCTACCGGGACAACGTCGAGAGGCTGACCGCACAGGAGTCGTTCACCACCGTCGACGTGGTGTCCCTGCACCCGGCCGACGACCCCGACTGGCCTGTCAGGGCCGCCGCCGCCCGCGAGAAGTTCCTGCGCGAGCACACCCACGACGACGATGACGAGGTCCGCTTCTTCGTCAGTGGCTCCGGTGTCTTCTACCTGCACGTCAACGGGGAGGTGCACGCGGTGCTGTGCGAGAAGGGCGACCTGCTGGGCGTCCCCAGGGGCACGGCTCACTGGTTCGACATGGGCATCAGGCCGTCGTTCACGGCGATCCGCTTCTTCCACGAGGAGGAGGGCTGGATCGGCACCTTCACGGGCAGTCCGATCGCGGCCCGCTTCCCCGACTTCGACACGATCAGCACGATCGGCACGGAGCCCGCGGTATGCCCCTGACCATCGCGGCGGACCACGTGGTGCTCGACATCGAGGGCACCACCAGCGCGACCGGCTACGTCCTGGACGTTCTCTATCCCTACTCCCGGGCACGGCTCGGCGCGCTGCTCACCGAACGTGCCGCCGATCCCGCGGTCCGGCGCGCCACGGAGCAGGTCCGGCGGCTCATCGGCGAACCCGACGCGGGACCGGCCCGGGTGGCGGCGGTCCTGCTCGCCTGGCTGGACGAGGACCGCAAGGCCGCCCCGCTGAAGACTCTGCAGGGCATCCTCTGGTCCGAGGGCTTCGCCGCGGGCGACCTGGTGTCCCACTTCTATGCCGACGTCCCGCCGGCGTTGCGCCGCTGGCACAGGGCCGGAACCCGGCTGTCCGTGTACTCCTCCGGCTCGGTGGCGGCCCAGCGCGCCTGGTTCGCCCACAGCCCGGCGGGCGACCTGCTTCCTCTCCTCGACGGCTGCTACGACATCGAGAACGCGGGCCCGAAGCAGTCTGCCGCCTCCTACCACGTCATCAGCGCCGCCCTGGGCAGCGCCCCGGAGCGCACGCTCTTTCTCTCCGACCGCCCCTCCGAGCTGGACGCCGCCCGCACGGCGGGCTGGCTCACGGTACGAGTACGGCGCCCGGGAGAACCGTACGCCGACCGAGTCGGCGGCACTCACCCCGAGACGGCCGCCTTCACGGACCTCCACGTCGGCCCGCCGCGCGACACCTGCGCACTTGACGACAAACACGGTACGCCCGCACGACGCGGTCCAAGGCCTCCGCGGGTTCGGAACACCCGGACGGACTCGGGGCGTTGATCGCTCAGGCGTCGGTCTTACGACGGAGCCGAAGAGTCGCATCGAGAGAACGGAGCATCACAGGTGGATGTCTTCATCATCGGCATCACCGGCGGCATCGGAGGTCTGCTTGCACAGAAACTGCGCTCTCGAGGAGACGCCGTCCACGGGCTGGTTCGCCGAGACGACCAGCAGGCTGAACTCGCGCGACGAGGCGTGACCGCACAAGTCGGCGATCTCGCCAGTATGACGGTGGAGCAACTCGCAACAGCCTTCGGTGACGTCGACGTGATCGTCTTCAGCGCCGGATCGAATGGCGGCAGCAGGGAGGTCACGACAGCCATCGACGGCGACGGGGTCGTCAAAGCGATCAAGGCGGCACGCCTCGCCGGGGTGGAGCGCTTTGTGCTGGTGTCGGTGCTTCCGGAATCATGGCGGGAACGCGACCTCGGAGACGAGGTCGAGTACTACTTCGCCGTGAAGAAGGGCGCAGACGTCGCACTCAGCCGCAGCGATCTGAACTGGCTGATCCTCCGTCCATCACTCCTTCTCGACGGCCCGGGAATCGGCACCGTGTCCCTCGGGCCGGCAGAGTTCCACGGCGAGATCACCCGCGACGACGTCGCCGCCACCCTCGCTGAACTGCTGCACGAGCCCCGGATCGGCCGGCGGATCCTCGAACTCAACACGGGGTCGACACCCATCGAAGAGGCAGTCCTGGCGAACGTCCGCGCTTGACGCAGCCTCGGAGCTGCTGCCGCGCAAGATCCGGGTGAACGCCGTGAGCCCGGGCTTTATCGACACCCCCACCAATGGGCATCCCGGGCCTGAGCGAGGAGGACAAGGCAGGCTTCAGCCGGCTCGGCGACGCCAGGGCCTGTCCTGTCCCGAGGAGTAGACACTGCCGGACGTCTGTGCCGACCGGCCGGTGCACGGACGGCGTGCACCGCGCGAAAGCCGCGGCCGACGGACGATCGCGGGAGAACGTCGGCCGCGGCAGGCACAACGGCGGGACGGTCACGGTGCCTTGGTGTCCTGCTCGGCTGAGGCGTCACCGACTGACCGCCCCCACAGCCCCCGGGCAGGACTCCCTCCCGCAGGGCCCTTGTGCAATTCCTGTGGAGGGCTCAATCTTTCGCTGACGCACAGATGTCGCCCGTTGATTGACATGACCATGCCCTTCGGGCGGCCGACGGGCGTGCACCACACCCCACAGCGCACCACCGATTGAGGAGGACCCCTCAGATGGCAGTGATGCGTACTCCCCACAGATCCACCCGGCGAAGACTGGCCGCGCTCGGCGCGACGGCCACCGCGGCGCTCGCCGCGAGCCTCGTCTCCGCCCTCCCCGCCGGCGCGGCCCCGGCCGCGTCCGAAGGGCGCATCCAGTACGAGGGCGCGGCGAACGCCGTCGCCGACAGCTACATCGTGACCCTGAAGACCGAGAAGGCCGGTTCCGCCGAGGGCCGGGCCCTGGCGCACAAGTACGGCGCCGACATCGAGCGGACCTACACCAAGGCCCTGAACGGCTACGAGGTCGAGGCGTCCGAGACCGAGGCGAAACGTCTCGCCGCCGACCCGGCCGTCGCCTCCGTCGTCCAGAACAGGACGTTCCGCATCACCGGGACGCAGCCCAGCCCGCCGTCCTGGGGACTGGACCGCATCGACCAGAAGAACCTGCCGCTGAACAGCTCGTACACCTACCCGGACAAGGCGGGTGAGGGCGTCACCGCGTACGTCATCGACACCGGCGTCCGCATCACGCACAGCGACTTCGGCGGCCGGGCCTCCTATGGCTACGACGCCGTCGACAACGACAACACCGCCCAGGACGGCCACGGCCACGGCACGCACGTCGCCGGCACGGTCGCCGGCGGTGCCTACGGCGTCGCCAAGAAGGCCAAGGTCGTCGGCGTCCGGGTGCTCAACAACTCAGGCCAGGGCACCACCGCCCAGGTCGTCGCGGGCATCGACTGGGTCGCCCGCAACGCCGTCAAGCCGGCCGTCGCCAACATGTCCCTCGGCGGTCCCGGCGACACGGCCATCGACACGGCCGTACGCAACGCCATCACCTCCGGCGTCACCTTCGTGGTCGCGGCCGGCAACGAGTCCACCAACGCCTCCACCCGGTCTCCGGCCCGCGTCACCGAGGCCGTCACGGTCGGCGCCACGACGTCCAGTGACGCCAAGGCGAGCTACTCCAACTACGGTTCGGTCCTGGACCTGTTCGCGCCCGGCTCGTCCATCACCTCGGCGTGGAGCACGGGCGACTCGGCGACCAACACCATCTCCGGTACGTCGATGGCGAGCCCGCACGTCGCCGGAGCCGCCGCCCTCCACCTGGCCGACAACCCCACGGCCACCCCCGCGCAGGTCTCCGCCGCGCTGACGGCCGCCGCCACCACCGGCGTCGTCACCAGTCCCGGCACCGGCTCGCCCAACCGGCTCCTCAACGTCGGCGGCGGTACGACCACCCCGCCCGGCCCGCGCTTCGAGAACACCGCCGACCAGGCCATCGCCGACAACGCCACCGCCGAGTCCCCGGTGACCGTCTCCGGCGTGTCCGGAAACGCGCCCTCGGCCCTGGCCGTCGAGGTCCACATCGTCCACACCTACATCGGTGACCTCCAGGTCCAGCTGATCGCCCCCGACGGCACGGCGTACACGCTCAAGGCGTACGGCACCGGCGGCAGCGCGGACAACATCGACACCACGTACTCCGTGAACGCCTCCTCGGAGGCCGCGAACGGCACGTGGAAGCTGCGCGTGAGCGACAACGCCCGCTTCGACACCGGGCGGATCGACGCCTGGGCGCTGCAGTTCTGACCTCGCTCATGACCGGCCGTCAGTCTCCTGACGTGTCCGGTACGTAGGCGTCCTCGTCCTCCGGAAAGGGCTTCGGGTCGGTGACCCAGCCCGCCGCGAGGACGAGGCTCGTCTCGCGGTGGACGGCGAGCAGGCCGAAGGGCCGCTCGAAGACCGCCACCGCCCTGACCGTCTCGTACGGCGGCTCCTCCGCCGACCGGCCCCGGTAGATCGCGCTCAACGTGGTCACCACCGCGGCCTTGAAGCCCTCCGCGCCGAACGTGGCCGTCATGGCCTGCCGCGCCGAGCGCAGGACGAGCGGCGCGGGGCTCACTCCGGGGAAGGGGAGGGGGCCCGGCGTGTCACGGGCGGCCGTGGTCAGGCCGAAGAGCCCTCGCGACGCCAGCAGATCGTGCTCCGCCCGCAGGATGAACTCCACGGTGAACAGGGTCAGGGACGGCGGCTCGGCGGTGTGCGTGCGCCGTTTGTGGACGGAGAGGCCCGGGCCGGCGGCACCCTCCGGCAGGCGGCTTCCCGGGACTGTGTCGAGCGTGCCCGCCAGCATGTCCGTCCCGGCCGCCAGCACCTCTCCCGGCGCCATCCGCTCCGTGCCGAGCAGTAGATGGACGTCGACGCCCGTGTCCCCGCGCACGACCACCCGCGTCACGGCTCCCGGCCCGGCCCTTGCCACCGAGACGCCGTCGATGTCCGGCACCTCCCGCACGAGCCCGGCCGAGCCGTAACGGCCCAGCCAGCCGCCGAAATGCCCCTCGAACGGCACCTCCCAGTCCGTCCGCAGGACCAGCGCACTCGCCAGCACCAGGGCCATGTCCGGCCGTAGCGCCGCCGGCATACGCTCGATCGCGCCGCCCGTCCGCCGCGCGGCCCACGCGTCCAGGGCCCGGCGGTCCGCCTCCGGTTCGCCCGTGAGCACCCCGTGCGCTCCCACCGGAAGCTGCGCCGCCCACTCCTTCCGCAGTTCCACCGTCCGCTCGGTCCACAGCCCCAGCGCGGATTCCAGGCCGTCCACCTCCCCCAGCACCCCGAGCAACTCCCGCCCGGCCGTGGCCGCCCGGTCCGCCGGCAGGCCGAGTGCCTCCGTCAGCTCCTCGCGTGTCCGGCCCGTCGCCCCGGCCGCGAGGAAGGCCAGCAGCGGCCAGACCCCGGCCGCCGAGAACACCGTGCCCGCGCGGATCCCCGACGCCCAGCGCGCCGTCAGGCGGTTCACCGCTCCTACCGACGAGTCGATCGTCCGCATTCCGCCCCCGTCACCCTGCCGCTTACCATGCGGCCAGCCGTACGTCGGTTTCCGCACGGCCGCTCTCTCCCACCGCCTCAGCCAGGAGCACCGTACCCGTGTCGATACCCCCGCCCCCCGGAAACCAGCAGCCCCAGGACCCGTACGGCCCGCCGCCTGCGAACTGGGCCCAGGGGCCCCAGGGTTACGGCCCCTGGGGCCAGCACGGCCCCGTCGGCCGACCGTACGGCGCGCCGGTCTCCGTCAACGCGCTCGCCGTCACCTCGCTCGTGCTCGGCGTGCTCTGCTTCCTGCCCGCCGCGGGGCTCCTGGTGGGGCTGATCGCGCTGTGGCAGATCAGGCGGAACGGACAGAGCGGCCGGGGGCTGGCGATCGCCGGCGCCGTGCTGTCGTCCGTCGGGATCGTGCTGTGGACGGTGACGCTGTCCACGGGCGTCGTGTCCGACGCCTGGGAGGCGTTCAAGGACGGGGCGCGGGGCAACGAGAGTCTGTCGCTGAAGAAGGGCGACTGCTTCGACGCGCCCGGCGGCCTGGAGGGTGACACCTACGACGTCGACCCGGTGTCCTGCGACGGCAGGCACGACGGCGAGGTGTTCGCGGTCGTCACGCTGCCGGGCGGCGCGTTCCCGGGTGACGCCGAGGTCACCGACATCGCCGACGAGCGGTGCTACGAGCTCCAGGACCGGTACGCCATGGACTCCTGGGCGATGCCGGCCGACGTCGACGTGTACTACCTCATGCCGTCGAGGGACAGCTGGCGTTACGGCGACCGCGCGATCACCTGCGTCTTCGGCAACACCGACGCGAAGGCCGAGCTGACCGGCTCCCTGCGCGGCGACCCCACCACGCTCGACGGCGACCAGGTCGTCTTCCTGTCCTCGGCCAACACCGTCGACGCGACGCTGTACGAGGAACCCGAGCAGACCCCCGAGGACGACCTCACCGGCCACCGGGCTTGGGCCAGGCAGATGGACGACGTGCTCGGCGAGCAGATCGACGCACTGCGGGGGCACTCCTGGCCGGCCGCGGCCCGGAAGCCCGTCGCCGACCTGGTGAAGGACATGGAGGACGCCCGCGAGCAGTGGTCGAAGGCGAGCACGGCCGGTGACCCGGACACGTACTACACGCACTACGACAAGGCGTACGAGTACGTCGACGGCCCGGCGACCGTCACGGCGCGCAAGGCCCTCGGTCTGGCGACGGCCCCGCCGACCCCGGGAGAGAGCGAGGGCGGGGACTCAGAAGCCGAGGTGTGACGGCGGCTATAGCGGGGAGAAAGTGCCTGCGTAAAGCCCTCGGGGCCACCATGTCATCACATCGAGTGATTCTCTGGCCTTTGCTTGCACCGCACAACCTACGGTTGCCACGCTGTTGCTGTCTGTACAACCTGATGGGAGCGGCCAGTGACATTCGGTGAGCAGCCGGCGTACCTGCGCGTCGCGGGTGATCTCCGCAAGAAGATCGTCGACGGTCAGCTGCCACCGCACACCCGTCTCCCTTCCCAGGCCAGAATCCGCCAGGAGTACGGCGTCTCGGACACCGTCGCCCTGGAGGCCCGCAAGGTGCTCATGGCGGAGGGCCTGGTCGAGGGCCGCTCCGGCTCGGGGACGTATGTGCGCGAGCGGCCCGTGCCCCGGCGCATCGCCCGCTCCGGATACCGCCCGACCGGCGGGGCCACGCCGTTCCGCCAGGAGCAGGCCGACGGCGAAGGGCGCGGCACCTGGGAGTCCAGCAGCGAGCAGTCCGAGGCCAGTGTCGCGGTCGCCGAGCGGCTGGGCATCGAGCCGGGCGAGCGTGTGATGTGCACGCGGTACCTCTACCGCGAGGGCGGCGAGGCGATGATGCTCTCCACGTCCTGGGAGCCGCTCGCCGTCACGGGCCGTACGCCGGTGATGCTGCCGGAGGAGGGGCCGCTCGGCGGCATGGGCGTCGTCGAGCGCATGCGCGCGATCGACGTGATCGTGGACAACGTCACCGAGGAGGTCGGCGCCCGCCCCGGGCTCGCGGAGGAACTGCTCGTCCTCGGTGGCGTCCCCGGCCATGTGGTCCTGGTCATCCAGCGCACGTTCTACGCCTCCGGCCGCGCGGTCGAGACGGCCGACGTGGTCATCCCGGCCGATCGGTACCGGGTCGCCTACCACCTTCCGGTCAAGTAGCGCACGCTCACATCCGTCCCGTGGCGCGCTCCCCGCGCGCCCCGCTCACACGATCACCGCGGGAGCCGTCCTCGGCCGGGGTGGTTCGCGTCCCTTGGCCGGCCGTCGTTCTCGCAGGTCGTCGGCGGTGCTTGCGGTATGCCTCCGACCGGGTGCGTCGAGGTGCGTGGACGGCGCGTTCGTTGGCGTGCGCCCCCTGCGTTCTGGCTGGTTGCGTACCTCTTTGTGAAAAGCCGTATTCGCTGCGTGAAGGTTAGGCGTAGGCTCGGGCATATGCGCATTGCGGTTTCCTTATCGGGTGGGGCACGGCACAGGCCGCGGGTGGGAAGTGGAGGGGCGCGATGAACGACAGCACGATCACTCTTCCCTGGCTCGTGATACGCGAGGACGACAACGGCAACCGCTACCGCGTGGGCCGGTACGCGACCCGGGCCGAGGCCCAGAAGATCGCGGACAGCCTCGACGGCCGCGGCCACAAGCAGCTGTACTGGGTCGAGCGGCYCGGTCAGAACGGGCAGGGCGGGGCGCACGACTGACCTCGGGCATGCCTGCGCTGAAGAGTCGGTGCCCGGCCGCGCTGCCGTAGGCTCCCGGCATGAGTGAGCGGATCGTCGTCGTGGGTGCCGCGCTGGTCGACGACGGACGGCTGCTGGCCGCCCGGCGCAGCGCGCCCGTCGAGTTGGCCGGGCGCTGGGAGCTGCCCGGCGGCAAGGTCGAGCCGGGGGAGACGGCCGACGCGGCGCTGGTGCGGGAGCTGCGCGAGGAACTCGGCGTCGACGCCGAGGCCGGCGGGCGCGTCCCGGGGGAGTGGCCCCTGAAGTCGCCGTACGTCCTGCACGTGTGGACCGCGCGCCTGCGGCCCGGCTCCGCCGCCCCCAAGCCCCTTCAGGACCACGACGAACTGCGCTGGCTCGGCCCCGGCGAGATCTGGGACGTGGACTGGCTCGACCAGGACGTGCCCGCGGTACGGCAGACTCTCGCGCATCTGGCGCCTCTCGGCGGCCCCGGCACCGGAGAAGTGCCCGGCGCCTGAGGCCGGCCGGGGGCGTGCGAGGCCCGAAGGCGGCCATACGGGCGCCCCTTACGCCTTTCGTGCCACAGTGCGCTGCCCCGTGCGGTACTCCGCCCCGGATATCGGGTATGTGCCCATTAACCCTATGAAACAGGACATGGGTGGGCCCGCTGCCGGGGAAGTGATCGGCGTGATCGACACCGAAGGTGACCGCGCCGAGTGGACCTTTCCCGCCGAGCCGGGCGCCGTGCGCACGGCCCGTCAGGCCGTCCGCGGTCGGCTGCGCGGCTGGGGCCTGGACAGCCTCGCCGACCTCACGGCGTTGTTGGTCAGCGAGTTGGTCACCAACGCCCTGCGGCACGCCACGGGCCCCATCGGCGTTCGCCTGGTCCGCCCCTCCGAACTGAACGGCGTCCTCCTGGTGGAGGTGTCCGACCCGCTCCCGGACCCGCCCCGCGAGCGCGCCGCCAGACCCGAGGACGAGAGCGGTCGCGGGCTCCAACTGGTCGCCTCCTCCTGTCGCCGCTGGGGCACCCGGCCCGGTGGTGTGGGCAAGACCGTCTGGTTCGAACTCGCGGTTCCGGAGTGAAAAATCGGTGTACGTCCGCCCTGCCGCTGTCGAGCGAATGGTTCAGGCCAGTGGCGGTTGCCGACGGACGGGATTCGACGACGTGTCCCCTGGTTAGAAGACTGGAAGTGTTCTCACGGTTCGGTCCAAAAACCATCGGGACCGTGCTGTGATCGTGAACACCGTGTTGTGCGGCACCGTAGTGCTGGATACTGCGGGCAGCCGCCCCCGGTGACCGGTGCCGGACGCGGTGAGCTGGAGGGGACGGTTCGCGTGAGCGAGATACCAGCGAAGGCCACGGAGTCCGAGGACCCGTCGGAGGGCGCTAGGGCGATGGCCGCGGACGGCCTGGCCTCCGCGGTGGGAGGTGCGCTCGCGGCTGACGGGGTGCCGCCCGGGGACGCCATGTGGCAGAGCAGTCCCCCGGGATCCATCTACGACTACATCAAGGTCGCGTCCTTCTCCATCGGCCCCGACGGGCTCGTCGACCAGTGGAGCCTGCGCGCGGAGCACCTGTTCGGCATCCCCGCCGAACGCGCCGTGGGCATGGATCCCATCGAGACGTTCATCGACCCGCGCCTGCGCGAGCGGGGTTTGCGCAAGATGGCGGAGATCCTCGACGGCCGCGAGTGGACCGGTGTGGTGCCCTTCCGGATGCCGAAGGACACCGAGGGGGAGTGCGGGCGCGAGGGGCTCGCCGAGGTGTACGTCATGCCGACGCGCACCGAGGACGGCGAGAAGGCCGCCGTCTGCATCGTCGTCGACGTGCGCACACTGCGCAGCATCGAGACCGATCTGGCCGCCTCGCAGGCCATTTTCAGCCAATCGCCGTTCGGTTTCCTGCTGATCGACCCCGACCTGCGGGTCCGCCGCGCCAACCAGCGGTTCGCGTCCATCTTCGGCGGCACGCCCGACGACCACCGCGGCAAGGGCGTCCACGACTACCTCCAGCGCGGCGAGGCCGAGCGGGTCGCCGCCACGCTGCGCCGCGTGCTGGAGACCGGCAACTCCATCACGGACATGCACGTCACGGGCTTCGTGCCGGGCTCCGACGAGCGCCGCCACTGGTCCGTCAACCTCTACCGCGTCCACAGTGGTTCGGGCCGGCCGATCGGCATCGCCTGGCTCGGCACGGACATCACCTCGCGCCGCGCCGCCGCCCGCGAGGCCGCCGCCGCCCGGCGCAACCTCGCCCTGCTGAACGAGGCCGGCGCCCGCATCGGCAACTCCCTCGACCTGGAGACCACGGCCCGGCAGCTCCTTGACGTCGTCGTGCCCGGCTTCTGCGACCTGGCCACCGTCGACCTCTACCAGGGCCTGCTGGTCGGCGACGAGACCCCGCCCGGGCTCGCCGACGGCAGCGCCGAACTGCGCCGGGTGGCCTTCGCCAGCGCCGTCTCCGACGCGCCCTTCACCGGCACCGGCGTGCCCGTCGCGGTCGGCGCCGTCCACCACTACCCGTTCAACTCGCCCTGCGCGGACGCCCTGCGCACGGCCCGTCCGCAGACCGTCCCCGGCGAGGACGGCGGACTCGTGCAGTCCACGCTCGCCGTGCCGATGGTCGCCCACGACACGGTCGTAGGCCTGGTCCAGTTCGCTCGGACGAAGGGCAGCGAGCCGTTCGGCGACCGGGACCGCGACCTCGCCGTGGAGCTGGCGGCGCGCGCGGCCGTCTGCATCGACAACGCCCGGCTCTACCGGCGCGAGCACCAACGCGCGTTGATACTGCAACGGTCCCTGCTCCCGCCCGGTGACCCGGAGGCCTCCGGTCTCGACATCGCCTGCCGCTATCTGCCCGGCAACGCCAACACCGGCCGGCCCAGCGAGGTCGGCGGCGACTGGTTCGACGTCATAGAACTCCCCGGGCACCGCACCGCGCTGGTCGTCGGCGACGTCATGGGCCGCGGCCTGCGCGCCGCCGTCGCCATGGGCGAACTGCGCACGGCGGTACGCACCCTGGCGCAGCTCGACATAGAACCGGCCGAGGTGCTCTCCCAGTTGGACGAGATCGCGCGCGGCCTCGGCGCCCCCGGCGGCGTCCAGCAGGCGACCAGGGCGGCTCGCCGCCCCCGGGAGGCGGACCTCTCCGAGGTGTACCTCGCCACCTGCGTCTACGCCGTCTACGACTCCGTCACCCGGCGCTGCACCTTCGCCAACGCGGGCCATCTGCCGCCCGTCCTGGTCGAACCGGGCGAGCCTGCCCTGATGCTCGACGTGCCGCCGGGCTTGCCGCTGGGCGTCGGCGGCGAGCCCTTCGAGGAGGTCGAGGTCGAACTCCCCGAAGGCGCCCTGCTCGCGCTCTACACGGATGGACTGGTCGAAAGCCGCGACCACCCCCTCGACGAGGGACTCCAGGCCTTCGTCAGCGCCCTGTCCGACCCCACCCAGCCGCTGGAGGACGTCTGCGACCACGTCCTCAACACCCTCGACACCCATCACGGCGAGGACGACATCGCGCTGCTGATGGCACGTGTACAGGGCCTGCCCACCGAGTCCGTCGGCGACTGGACCCTGCCGCGCGAGCCGCGCAGCGTGGGACGAGCCCGCGAGTACGCGCGTGCCCAGCTGCTCAGCTGGGACATGGAACCCCTGGTCGACACCACGGAGCTGCTGGTCAGCGAACTCGTCACCAACGCCCTGCGCTACGGCGAGGGCGAGATCCGGCTCCGTCTGCTGCTGGACCGCACCCTGGTCTGCGAGGTCTGGGACTCCGGCCTGGTCCAGCCCCGCCGCCGCCGCGCCCGCGACACCGACGAGGGCGGCCGAGGCCTCCAGCTGGTCGGCCTCCTCAGCGCCGCGTGGGGCTCCCGGCGCACGCCCCGGGGCAAGACGGTGTGGTTCGAACTGCCCTTGCCGGACGGCGGAAACGGGCTGCCGGACCCGGCGGAGGCCCTGCTGAGCCTGTTCTGAGACCGGCCGGCGGCCACCGTACGATCGCCCCATGCCTGACACCACGACCCGGTTACGGGTGGACGCGACACCGACGGCCCCTGCCCTGGTCCTGCGCCCTTGGAGCGCTGCGGACGCGGCCGGGCTGGTCGCGCTGGGCCGGGACGACGCCCTGCGGCGCTGGACGTCCTTCGCCGTCGACGACGAGACGAGCGCGGCGCGGTGGCTGCGGGAGCAGCGACAGGGATGGGAGCAGGGCCGCCGCTTCGCGTTCGCCGTCGAGGAGGTCGACCCCTCCGGTACGGGCGGACCGCCGGCCGCTCACGTGGTCGTCAAGAACGTCGTCCCCGGCGCCGCGTCCGCCGAGGTCGGCTACTGGACGGCGGCACGCGCACGCGGCCGGGGCATCGCGCCGCGCGCCCTGCGCGCTCTGACCGACTGGATCTTCACCAGCTTCGCCCGCGACGGCCTGACCCGTCTCGAACTCATCCACCGGACGGACAACACGGCCTCGTGCCGGGTGGCGGAGACGAGCCGCTACGGACTCACCGCCGTCCTGCCGGCGCAGCCGCCCGCGTATCCCGGGGAGGGCCACCTGCACGTACGGCACCTCACCGAGACCTCCCGCTGATCGCAACCGAACACCCGTGCTGATCGTCATCCCCGGCAACACCGACCGCACCACCGGGGGGAAACGGCATGGACCGCACGGACGGCACGATCCGCAACGAAGCCGAAGCCGAAGCCGTCGACGGCGAAGGTGCCCCGCACGAGGCTCCGGCACCCGGCAGTGAAAAAGGCAAGGGGCGTCGGCGCTGGGTCAGACGTACGGCCCTCGTCGTGGCTCTGGTCCTCCTGGTTCCGCTCCTGTCCGTTCTGACGGCCCTCGGCATCAACTACACGGGCGACCCGGCGGCCGGCACCTACACCCGCGACCGCGACGCCCTCTGGCTCGGTCACGCCTGGGTCGACGGCCGCAAGAAGGACGCCGACGTCACCGCCCTGGCCCGCCGCCTGCAAGGCACCGGCATCCGCGACCTGTACGTCCACTCCGGCCCGCTGGAGCACAACGGCACGCTCCCCAAGTCCGTTTATCCCAGAGCCCGTTGGTTCATCGACGCCGTGCACGAGAAACTCCCCGGCATCCGCGTCCAGGCCTTCCTCGGCGACGTCCTCGCCACCGAGGGCCCCGACGGCATGCGCCTGGAGAACCCGGTCACCCGAGCCGCCGTCGTCCGTTCCGCCCGCCAGGTCCTGGACACCGGCTACGAAGGCATCCACCTCGATCTGGAGCCCCTCCACTCCGGCGACCGCGACTACCTCGGCCTCCTCGACGCCCTGCGCCGCGAGACCCGCTCCCGGGACGCCCTGCTCTCCGTCGCCGCCCACCAGATCGACCCGCTCCCCGCCCTCCACTCCGTCTTCGGGACGTTCACCGACCACCCCAAGTGGTGGTCGCAGGAGTTCTTCGGCCAGGTCGCCCGCCGCGTCGACCAAATCGCGGTGATGTCCTACGACACCGCGCAGCCACTGGAGAGCACCTACGGCGGCTACGTCGCCCAGCAGACCTCCCTCGCCCTGGAGGTCACCCCGCCCTCCACCGACCTGCTGATGGGTCTGCCCTTCTACTGGGAGAGCAACTTCGACCACTGGGGCCACGCCGAGACCGTCCCCGCCGCCGTCCGGGGCGTCCGCCTGGGCCTGTCCCGCACGGACGCCGACCGCGCCCGCTTCGGCGTCGCGCTGTACATCGACTTCGCCGCGACCGAGGCGGACTGGCGTGCGTACAAGGAAGACTGGGTGCGGTGACCAAGATCCGAAGGCAACTCACCCGCACGGACCTCGCCCCCCTCACCCGGGCCGCCCTCGGCCCCGGCCGCACTCTCACCGGTGTGGAACGCCTGCGCGGCGGCAGCAAGAAGGGCGTCTACCGCCTGACCCTCGACGACGACTCCACGGCCGTCGCCTACGTGTGGTCGGCCGACGAGGACTACTGGGACCAGCCGGACCCCGACCCCCGGGACGTCTTCTCCCACGGCACCGGCCTCGGCCTGTTCACGGCGGCCCACGACCGCCTGGCCGCCTCCGGCGTCCGCACCCCACGCCTCCTGTACGCGGACGCCACGCACACGCACCTCCCGGCCGACGCGGCCGTCGTGGAGGACATGACCGGCGGCAGCCTGGAGGACGCCCTAGCCCGGGACCCGCGCGAGGCACCCCGGCTCATGGACCGGATGGCGGACCTGCTCGCCACCCTGCACGCCCACACCGGCCCCCGTTTCGGCAAGGTCGCCGTCGTCGACAACGGCGGTTCCTCCCACGGCGTCTCCTGCGAACAGCGCGTCACCGACGGCGCCCTGCGCTGCATCGCGGAGGCGGCCCGGCGCGACCCCCTTGCCGCCGCCGTACGCCGGGAACTGGAGGACACGATCCACGCCCTGGCCGCCGAGGTCCGCCCCCGCGACCGGCACACCCTCATCCACGCCGAACTGGGCCCGGACCACGTCCTGCTCACGCCCGACGGGCACCCGGCGCTCATCGACATCGAGGGCCTGATGTACTTCGACGTCGAGCACGAGCACGTCTTCCTCAGGCTCCGCTTCGGCCCCCACTACGACGCCCTGCGCGCCCCCGGCCTGGACGAAGCACGCATGCGCCTGTACCGCCTGTCGATGCGCCTCGGCCTGGTCTCGGGCCCCCTGACCCTCATCGAGGGCGACTTCCCGCACCCGGAGCGGATGCGGGAGATCGCGGAGCACAACCTCCAGCAGGCGCTCAGCCTGCTGAAGAACGCCGTTTGATCTTCGAGCCCAGCCACACCAGCGGGTCGTACTTGCGGTCGATCGCCCGTTCCTTCAGGGGGATCAGCGCGTTGTCCGTGATCTTGATGCCCTCCGGGCAGACCTCCGTGCAGCACTTGGTGATGTTGCAGTAGCCCAGGCCGTGTTCGTCCTGGGCGGTGGTCTTGCGGTCCAGGCCGGACTCCGCCGCCGCGTCCAGCGGGTGCATGTCCAGCTCCGCCACCCGCATCAGGAAGCGGGGCCCGGCGAACGCCTGCTTGTTCTCCTCGTGGTCGCGGACCACATGGCAGGTGTCCTGGCACAGGAAGCACTCGATGCACTTGCGGAACTCCTGCGGGCGGTCCACGTCCTCCTGCATCATGCGGTACTCGCCGGGACCGAGATCCGCGGGCGGCACGAAGGCCGGCACTTCCCTGGCCTTCTGGTAGTTGAAGCCGACGTCCGTGACGAGATCCCGGATCACCGGGAACGCCCGCAGCGGCGTCACCGTGATCGTCTCCTCCCGGTCGAACACCGACATGCGCGTCATGCACAACAGCCGCGGCCGGCCGTTGATCTCGGCGGAGCACGAACCGCACTTGCCCGCCTTGCAGTTCCAGCGCACCGCGAGATCGGGGGCCTGGGTGGCCTGGAGGCGGTGGATGATGTCGAGCACCACCTCGCCGTCGTTGACCTCGACCTTGAAGTCCTCCAGGCCGCCGCCTCCCACGTCACCGCGCCACACCTTGAAGTGGGCCGTGTAGCCGCTCATTCGTACAGCTCCTCTTCGGCGAGGTACTTGACCAGCTCCTCCTTGTCGAAGAGGGCGAGCAGGTCGGCACGGACGGGTTCGGTGGTCTCACGGGTGAGGGTGATCTGGCCGCGGACCGGGTCCGTCGCCGCCAGACCGCCCGTCGGGTCGGTGAGCGCGCACAGCAGGTTGATCCGGCGCCACTTGCGGTCCATCCCCGGATGGTCCTCGCGGGTGTGCCCGCCGCGCGACTCGGTGCGCTCCAGCGCGGCCCGGGCCACGCACTCGCTGACCAGCAGCATGTTCCTGAGGTCCAGGGCGAGGTGCCAGCCCGGGTTGAACTGCCGGTGCCCCTCGACACCGGCCCGGCGCGCCCGGACCCGCAGCTCGGCCAGCTTCTCCAGGGCCTGCTTCATCTCACTCTCGCGGCGGATGATGCCGACCAGGTCGTTCATCGTCTGCTGGAGTTCCTGGTGCAGGGTGTACGGGTTCTCCGGCGGGCCGCCCTTCGGCTCCTCGATCTCCGACTCGGCGGAGAAGGGACGCAGCGCCTCGGCGGCGGCGGAGTCGATCTGGCCGTCGTCCACGACGGGCCGCACCCCGGCCTGCCCCGCCGCATACTCGGCCGCGTGCCAGCCCGCCCGGCGCCCGAACACCAGCAGGTCCGACAGCGAGTTGCCGCCGAGCCGGTTGGAGCCGTGCATGCCGCCGGCCACCTCACCGGCCGCGTACAGCCCCGGCACCCCGCGCGCCGCCGCCGTGTCGGACTCGACCGCGATGCCGCCCATCACGTAGTGACAGGTGGGCCCGACCTCCATCGCCTCGGCCGTGATGTCGACGTCGGCCAGCTCCTTGAACTGGTGGTACATCGACGGCAGCCGGCGCTTGATGACCTCGGCGGGCATCCGGGTCGACACGTCGAGGAACACGCCCCCGTGCGGGGAGCCGCGCCCCTCCTTCACCTCGGAGTTGATCGCCCGCGCGACCTCGTCGCGGGGGAGCAGCTCGGGCGGGCGCCGGTTGTGGTCCGGGTCGTCGTACCAGCGGTCGGCCTCGTCCTCGGTCTCGGCGTACTTGTCCTTGAAGACGTCGGGGATGTAGTCGAACATGAACCGCTTGCCGTCGGAGTTGCGCAGCACCCCGCCGTCGCCGCGCACCGACTCGGTGACGAGGATGCCCTTGACCGACGGCGGCCAGACCATGCCCGTCGGGTGGAACTGCACGAACTCCATGTTCAGCAGGGGAGCGCCCGCGAGCAGGGCCAGCGCGTGGCCGTCGCCGGTGTACTCCCACGAGTTCGACGTCACCTTGAAGGACTTGCCGATGCCGCCCGTGGCGATCACGACGGCCGGTGCCTCCAGGACGAAGAAGCGGCCGGACTCGCGCTCGTAGCCGAAGACGCCGGAGACGCGCCCGTCCTCTTTGAGCACGCGGGTGACCGTGCACTCCTGGAACACCCTCAGCCGGGACTCGTAGTCGCCGGTCTCCTTGAAGTCCTCCTGCTGGAGCGCGACGATCTTCTGCTGGAGGGTGCGGATCAGCTCCAGGCCCGTGCGGTCGCCGACGTGCGCGAGGCGCGGGTACTCGTGGCCGCCGAAGTTGCGCTGGGAGATCCGGCCGTCCTTGGTGCGGTCGAACAGCGCCCCCCAGGTCTCCAGCTCCCACACCCGCTGCGGCGCCTCCTGCGCGTGCAGCTCGGCCATCCGCCACTGGTTGAGGAACTTGCCGCCGCGCATGGTGTCGCGGAAGTGGACCCGCCAGTTGTCGTTCTCGTTGGCGTTGGCCATCGCCGCCGCGATGCCGCCCTCGGCCATCACCGTGTGCGCCTTGCCGAACAGCGACTTGCAGATCACGGCCGTACGGGCGCCCCGCTCGCGGGCCTCGATGGCGGCGCGCAGCCCGGCACCGCCGGCGCCCACCACGACGACGTCCCATTCCTGCCGGTCGACCACGGACATCAGAACAACCTCGGATCGTCGAAGGCACCGGACGCGACCAGGTAGACGTAGAAGTCGGCGAGCGCCACGCTCACCAGCGACGCCCAGGCGAGCAGCATGTGCCGGGCGTTGAGCTTCCCGACCCACTGCCACATCCGGTAGCGCACGGGATGCTTGGAGAAGTGCTTGAGCTTGCCGCCGACGACGTGCCGGCACGAATGGCAGGACAGCGTGTACGCCCAGATCAGCACGATGTTGACCAGGAACACGAGCGTGCCGAGGCCCATGTGGCCCCACTCGTAGTTCTCGTCGCGGAAGGCGAGCACGGTGTCGTAGGTCAAGATCCCGGCGACGAGGAGCGCGGCGTAGAAGAAGTACCGGTGGATGTTCTGGAGCACCAGCGGGAAGCGGGTCTCACCCGTGTACTTCTGGTGCGGCTCGGCCACCGCGCAGGCCGGCGGGGACGCCCAGAAGCCCCGGTAGTAGGCCTTGCGGTAGTAGTAGCAGGTCAGACGGAAGCCGAGCGGGAAGATCAGGATGATGATCGCGGGGGAGATCCCCCACCAGCCGCCGAAGATCTCCCAGTTCGGGCCGGCCTTCATCGGCTCGCAGTTCTCCGCGAGACACGGGGAGTAGAAGGGCGAGACGTACGGCGCCGCGTAGTAGTCGGCGTTCGCGAAGGCCCGCCAGGTCGAGTAGACGATGAAGGCCAGCAGGCCGGCGACCGTGCCGGCCGGGGCCAGCCACCAGCGGTCGGTGCGCAGGTGCGGGGCGTCGATCGCGGCGCGCGTACCCGCCCGTACGCCGCCGCTTCGGGGTTGGGGTTCGGTGGCGGGAGGTTCCGTACCAGTGGCCACTGTGACGACTCCGGTCGGTTCGGGGGAGGTGCCGGTCGTTCGACGCCCTCCCGGTCAGGGAGCGCGCCGGTCCCGGGCGCCGAGTCCCTCGTCGTCCGAGTCGACCCACAGGGCGGGGTCGTACGGCGCGTCCGAGATGGTGACGAGGTCGGGGCGCCTGGGGGCGGCCGGCGTGGCGGCGGCGTCGCGCAGCAGGGCGACGCTCTCGCGCAGGTGGTTGGCGTCGGCACGGACGCGGCGCATCTCCAGGCCGCCGGTGCCGAGCTGCTTCTCCAGGCGTCCCAGCGAGCGGAACAGCTCGTCGAGACTGCGCTGGACTGACGTCAGTTCGTCGTGAACGGACATGACTTGCCCTCACTTCCACGGGTCCTTCGAGGCCCAAGGCGGCAACGTTCATGCGCCTGCGAGTGTTGCGCGTCACACCTTGTGCTGTGAAGGGATGTGCATCGATTGGCCGAGGCGTGTGGGYGCACCCTGCGGTGCGTTGCGCCGCACGGGTGACTTCCCGCCCGTGACCGCCGTGTCGCCCTGTGTTGCTGAACCCTTTCCTCTTCAGTGGCCGCATACATCAGACAAGCTCCAAATACCGCCAAAAGTGATCGTAACGCCCGCGGCTTCCCGGAGGTAGCACAGATGTCCCAGCACGGTGTCGGCCCGCGTGCGGGCACGCGCTCGGTCGCCTTCCTCACCGCGGGTGTGCTCGCGGTGCCCGCGCTCGCCGGATGCGGCTCCGAGGACCCCGCGGGCAAGCCGCTCGCCGCGCCGGACATCCGGCCCGCGGGCCGCGACCGGATCGCCGACGGCGGCACCCTGCGCTGGGCCGTGGACTCCGTGCCCGACACCCTCAACACCTTCCAGTCGGACGCCGACGCCACCACCACCCGCGTCGCCCAGGCCGTCCTGCCGTCGATGTTCCGGATGGACGCCAGTGGCCGTCCCGAGCGCAACCCCGCCTACCTGGAGTCCGCCGAGGTCGTCGAGACCGAGCCCAAGCAGGTCGTCCTGTACAAGCTGAACCAGCAGGCCGTCTGGAGCGACGGCCGGGAGATCGGCGCCGCCGACTTCGCCGCCCAGTGGCGCGCCCTGTCCGGCAAGGACACCGCCTACTGGACCGCCCGCAACGCCGGCTACGACCGCATCCAGAAGATCGAGCGCGGGGACAACGCCCTGGAGGTCAAGGTCACCTTCAGCCGCCCCTACGCCGACTGGCGGTCGCTGTTCTCGCCGCTGTACCCGAAGGACGTCATGGGCACCCCGGACTCCTTCAACGACGGGGCACGCAAGAAGCTCAAGGTCACCGCCGGTCCCTTCGCGGTGAAGGAGGTCGACCGCGAGGACGACGAGATCACCCTCGCCCGCAACCCGCGCTGGTGGGGCGAGCCGGCCAAGCTCTACGAGATCGTGCTGCGCACCGTGCCGCGCGACAAGCGGGCCGCCGAGCTGGCCGCCGGCACCCTCGACGTGGCCGAGATCGACCCCTCCGCGGCCCGCCGCATCACCGTCGCCGCCAAGCCCCGCAGCTCCAGCAGTCCGCTGATGGGCCCCGGCGCCGACCGGCCCGCCGCGGACGCCCTGCGCTCCTGGGCCGTCGCCAACGGCACCGACGAGGACGCCGCCGACGAGGAGACCGTCGCCCGCAAGAAGCTGCGCAAGGCGGCCGTCAAGTACGCCCGGCAGCAGCAGGCCCTGCGCGGCTTCGAGGTGCGCAAGTCCCTGGAACCCGCCTACACCCAGCTCGCCCTGAACGGCGCCCAGGGCCCGCTCGCCGACGAGCGCGTCCGCAGGGCCGTCGCCCGCGCCCTGGACCGCAAGGAACTGGCCGAGGCCGTCCTGAAGCCCCTGGGCCTGCCCGCCGTACCGGTCGGCAGCCACCTGGCCCTCTCCGGCCAGGCCGCCTACGCCGACAACAGCGGCGCCCTCGGCGGCCAGGACACCAAGGAGGCCCAGGCCCTGCTCGCGGACGCCGGGTGGGTGCGCGGCGGCCCCGTCAAGGAGCAGGAGAAGAAGAAGAAGGAGGGGGAGAAGGCGGCCGGAGCCGAGGGCGAGAAGGCGTCCGACTCCTCCGAGGAAGAGTCGGACGGCGACGGCACGTACGTCGTCGGCGAGGACGACAAGGCGCACCGGCAGGACCCCGCCGACCACCTCGCCCACGACGGCAAGCAGTACAAGCAGCCGGCCCAGGGCGGTGCCCCCGGCGCGTACGCCCCCAAGGGCACCGCCGCCCCGGCGAACCGCGAGGCCGCCCCGCTCGCCAAGAACGGCAAGGCCCTCACGCTCCGCTTCGTGCTCCCCTCCGGGCCCGGCTCCCAGACGCTGCGCACGGTCGCCGACCGCATCTCGCGCATGCTGGAGCGCGTCGGCATCGGCACGGACATCTCCAAGGTCTCCGACGAGTCCTACTTCAAGGACCACATCGCGTCCGGCCAGTACGACCTCGCCCTCTACTCCTGGCCCGCCACCGCCTTCCCCGCCACCGACGCCCGCCCCGTCTACGCCAAGCCCGTCCCGGCCGCCGACGGCTCCCTGAACGTCGAGCAGAACTACACCCGCGTCGGCACCGACCAGGTCGACCAGCTCTTCGACGAGGCCGTGTCCACCCTCGACGAGGGCGAGTCCCGCTCCCTCATCCGCAAGGCCGACTCCCGCATCTGGGCCGCGGCCGGCTCCATCCCCCTCTTCCAGCGCCCCCAGCTCATCGCGGCCCGCAAGAACATCGTGAACACCGGCGCCTTCGGCTTCGGCACGCCGGTCTACGAGGACATGGGCTTCCTGAAGAAGGGCGCGAAACCGGCGGCGGGCCCGTCGGCGAAGGGATCAGCCGCCCGGTAGCTCTGGGAACGCTCAAACGTCTTGCCGTCCCCGCCCGGCGTCCGCACCATGAGATCAGCAGTGATCATGGTGCGGGCGCCGGGCGTCCGCGCACGGGGGACAGGAGCCGGCGGATGCGCGGCACGGCACGACGGGTCTGCGCGGCAGGATTGGTCATCGGGGTGCTGGTGACGGGACTGACGGCATGCGCGGGCGACGACAGGGCACCTGAGCCCCGCAAGACCGACAGGGCCGTCATGAAGGCCTGCGCCGACGGCACCTTCACCTGGTCCCGGGTCACGGAGCGGGACCGGCTGACCGGCGTCTCCGCCCTCGAGCGGCTGGGTGCGGGGGGCGGCAGGCTGCACAACCCGATGCGGCGGGTGTACACCCCCAGCCCCTCGGTACGCGCCGACGGACCGGCCCCGCCCGCCGCCGAGATCCTCTTCTCCCTCGGCAAGAAGACCGGCGAGATCGACTCCGACGCGCGCACCCTGGCGGAGGCGGGCGGCGACACCTGGTCGTTCACCGACGTCCGGCTCCCCGCCCCGAAGCTCGACGACGACCGCGTCACGCCCCGTGCGGCCGGCGAGTTCGTCCAGTACGCCGGTGTGAGGGAAGTGTCGGCGGACTTCCGCTACACGTGCCCGGACGGCAAGGCCGTCTCCGGCCACGCCCGGAACTGGACGGTCGACATCGGCGGCCTGATGGACTGCGAGGAGAAAGCCGACTCGCCCCTGGCCCGCGAGGCCGCCTGGCACTCCTGCGAACCGGCGGCCCCCGACAGGCCCGGGCACTGACGTCAAGTACCTCGAAACAGGCTCTGACCTGCACCGACCCATCCTGGCTAACCCCAGCGGCAGCAGACCCGTACCATGGGGTGAGGCCGTGGCATGTTGAGCCCGGCAGGGCCCGCGCACCACCGACGTACGCGCAGGGCATTCCTCACCACTCCGGGAGTACGCCTTCTTATGGCCACGCGCCACGACATCCGCAACGTCGCCATCGTCGCCCACGTCGACCACGGCAAGACCACCATCGTCGACGGCATGCTGAAGCAGGCCGGTGCCTTCGCCGCGCACCAGCTCGAAGGCGTCGACGACCGCATGATGGACTCGAACGACCTGGAGCGTGAGAAGGGCATCACGATCCTCGCCAAGAACACCGCGGTGAAGTACCACCCGAAGGACGGCGGGGACCCCATCACGATCAACATCATCGACACCCCCGGCCACGCCGACTTCGGCGGCGAGGTCGAGCGCGGTCTGTCGATGGTCGACGGCGTCGTCCTGCTCGTGGACGCCTCCGAGGGCCCGCTGCCGCAGACCCGCTTCGTGCTGCGCAAGGCGCTCCAGGCCCGGCTGCCCGTCATCCTCTGCATCAACAAGACGGACCGGCCCGACGCCCGTATCGACGAGGTCGTGAACGAGACGTATGACCTCTTCCTCGACCTGGATGCCGACGAGGACCAGATCGAGTTCCCGATCGTCTACGCCTGCGGCCGCGACGGCATCGCGTCTCTGACCAAGCCCGAAGACGGCACGGTCCCGTCCGACTCCACGAGCCTGGAGCCGTTCTTCTCCACGATCCTGGAGAGCATCCCGGCTCCGACCTATGACGAGACCGCCCCGCTCCAGGCCCACGTCACCAACCTGGACGCCGACAACTTCCTCGGCCGTATCGCCCTGCTGCGCGTCCAGCAGGGCGAGCTGAAGAAGGGCCAGACGGTCGCGTGGATGAAGCGCGACGGGTCCGTCCAGAGCGTGCGGATCTCCGAGCTGATGATGACCGAGGCGCTCACCCGCAAGCCGGCGGAGAAGGCCGGTCCGGGTGACATCTGCGCGGTCGCCGGTATCCCGGACATCATGATCGGCGAGACCCTGGCCGACCCGGAGAACCCGGTCGCCCTGCCGCTGATCACCGTCGACGAGCCGGCGATCTCCATGGTCATCGGCACCAACACCTCCCCGCTGGTCGGCCGGGGCGCCACCGGCAAGGGCGCCGACAACAAGGCGGCCGTCAAGGACCGCAAGGTCACCGCCCGCCAGGTCAAGGACCGCCTCGACCGCGAGCTGATCGGTAACGTCAGCCTCCGTGTGCTGGACACCGAGCGGCCGGACGCCTGGGAGGTGCAGGGCCGCGGCGAGCTGGCGCTGGCCATCCTCGTCGAGACCATGCGCCGCGAGGGCTTCGAGCTGACCATCGGCAAGCCGCAGGTCGTCACCAAGGAGGTCGACGGCAAGGTCTACGAGCCCGTCGAGCGCATGACGATCGACGTGCCCGAGGAGCACATGGGCGCCGTCACGCAGCTCATGGGCGTCCGCAAGGGCCGTATGGACAACATGTCGAACCACGGCTCCGGCTGGGTCCGCATGGAGTTCGTCGTGCCCTCGCGCGGCCTCATCGGCTTCCGGACCGAGTTCCTGACGCAGACCCGCGGCACGGGCATCGGCCACTCCATCCACGAGGGCTTCGAGCCCTGGTTCGGCACCCTCCAGACCCGTAACAACGGCTCGCTGGTCGCCGACCGCGCCGGTGCGGTCACCGCGTTCGCGATGACCAACCTCCAGGAGCGCGGCGTGCTGTTCGTGGAGCCGGGCACCGAGGTGTACGAGGGCATGATCGTCGGCGAGAACTCCCGCGCCGACGACATGGACGTCAACATCACCAAGGAGAAGAAGCTCACCAACATGCGGTCGTCCACGGCCGATGTGACCGAGTCGATCGTCCCGCCGCGCAAGCTGTCGCTGGAGCAGTCCCTGGAGTTCTGCCGCGACGACGAGTGCGTCGAGGTCACCCCGGAGGCCGTGCGCATCCGCAAGGTGAACCTGGACGCCCGCGAGCGCGCCCGCGCCGCGAGCCGCGCCAAGCACGGCTGACGCTGACGCCTGCCGTTCGACGACACCGGGCACCCCGCCTCGCGGGGTGCCCGGTGTCGTCGTAAAGCCGGGGGAACGCGAAGGGAAAGGGTAGGGAAAACCCTCGATTTGCCGGAGGCGGCCGTCCGGAGCGCCCCGTTCGCACTACCCTGCTGCGGAAGTGCCGCGCCCTGCCCGCGCACGGGTCCCGCCAACGGCCCTGCGGATGAGGCCTCTTGGGCGCGCGACAGCCACGGGTGGCACCTTGCACGGCAGCCACGGGAGTCGCAAGCGGTTTGTCTCACTCTGGCGTCCGGAATGCGGACAGTCGCCACCGATAGATGTGTAACAAGTCCGTTTCGCAGGGATCTTTCACCAAACCCTTTGTCCGGATTTTGGAAGATGTATACGCGAGCTGTGATCGAACCGAGACCTCGAGAGTGTGGTTCGGCCCTGACGTTTGGCAGATAGTTAGGCGCGTAGAGCTCGGATGAACGGGTCACTCGCTGGAGGCGGCGCCGACTCACGAGCGCGGGGGCATCTGACGATTTCCGGCACCGGCGACGGGCGGTGGCGGTGGTCTGTCTGTGCTCCCTTTGCGGTGAACCAATGACTTCATAGGAGGAACCCATGCGCGGTGCCAAGAGCGCCAAGTGGGTCGCGGGGGCGATAGTTGTCGCTCTGGCCGCCACCGCCTGCGGCGGTAACGGTGATGGTGAGGGGAAGAGCAAGGGCTCCGGCCCTGCGGGATACGTCTCGATCGACGTCGGCGAGCCGCAGAAGCCGCTGATCCCGGCTGACACCAACGAGACTCTCGGCTCGTACGTCATCCAGTCCCTCTTCACCCAGTTGCTGGACTTCGACGCCAAGGGCAACATCGTCTACACGAACGCCGAGTCGGTCACGTCCGACGACTCGAAGACGTGGACGGTCAAGCTCAAGAAGGGCTGGAAGTTCCACAACGGCGAAGAAGTCACCTCCAAGTCGTACATCGACGCTTGGAACTGGTACGCCAACATCAAGAACAACCAGCAGAACTCCTTCTGGTTCCAGGACATCAAGGGCTACGACGATGTCCACCCGGAGAAGGGCGAGCCGAAGGCCGACAAGATGTCCGGTCTGAAGGCCGTGGACGACCACACCTTCACCATCGAGTTGAAGTACACGATGCCGTACTTCAACTACAAGCTGGGCTACACCACGTGGGCCCCGCTGCCCAAGGTCTTCTACGACGACCCGAAGGCCTTCGGTCAGAAGCCGGTCGGCAACGGTCCCTACACCTTCGAGAAGTGGGAGCACAAGAAGCTCATCCAGGTCAAGGCCTGGGATGACTACCAGGGCCCGAACAAGGCGAAGAACAAGGGCGTCCTGTTCAAGAACTACACGACGGTCGAGGCCGCCTACAAGGATCTCGTCTCCGGCAACCTGGACATGATCCGCCAGGTCGGCCCGACGGACCTGCCGAAGTACAAGCAGGACCTGGGCGACGGCGCCATCGACCAGCCGTACGCGGCCCTCCAGACGCTGACCCCGGCGTTCTACTCCAAGACCTTCAAGGACATCGACCCGAAGGTCCTGCAGGGTCTGTCGATGGCGATCGACCGTGACACGATCACCAAGACGGTTCTGAACAACACCCGCACGCCGGCCAAGGGCTTCACGCCGCCGGGCGTCAAGGGCTACCAGAACCTGGACACCGACGTGTTCACGTACAACCCGGCGAAGGCCAAGAAGCTCATCCAAGAGGGCGGCGGCGTTCCGGGGAACAAGTTCACCATCCAGTACAACACCGACGGTGGGCACAAGGAGTGGGTGACCGCGGTCTGCGAGTCCATCCGCAAGGCCACCGGCGTCGACTGCGTCGGCGACCCCAAGCCGGACTTCGCCACGGACCTCGAGGCCCGTGACAACGACCAGGTGAAGGGCATGTACCGCGGTGGCTGGGTCGCCGACTACCCGGTCAACGCCAACTTCATGAAGGAGCTGTACCACACCACCGCCGAGGCCAACAACGGTCGCTTCTCCAACAAGGAGATCGACGGGCTGATGAACAAGGCCGACAACGCCAAGTCCCTCGACGCGTCGGTGAAGGCCTTCCAGGAGGTCGAGAAGAAGCTGGTCGACTACATGCCGGCCATCCCGCTCTGGTACTACCGCATCAACGGCGGCCACGGTAAGAACGTCGGCAATGTCAACGTCGACTTCCACGGTGACCTCGAAGTGTGGGGCGCCACCACCAAGTAAGAGGATCCTTCGGACCTCTTCCCCCTCGGCCGTAAACCCGCCGCCGCTCAGGTGGCGGTGGGAGGTGCATGGGGGTCGTCTCCTCACCAGGAGGCGGCCCCCGCACCTGCGTTAATCCCTCACGGAGGCACCTATGGGGCGCTATGTCGCACGACGACTGCTCCAGATGATCCCGGTGTTCATCGGGTCAACCTTGCTCATCTTCTGCATGATGTACGCCCTGCCCGGCGATCCCGTCCGGGCGATGATGGGGGATCAGGCGTACGACCCGGCGGTGGTGGCGAGCATCAAGAAGGAACTCGGCCTCGATCAGCCGCTCCTTCAGCAGTACGTGAACTACATGACCGGACTGCTGCAGGGCGACTTCGGTACCCAGATCGCCAGTCAGCGGCCCATCAAGGACGTCATCCTCGATGCGTTCCCGGTGACGATCAGGCTGACGCTCTTCGCCTTCATTTTCGTCTCGCTCGTGGGTATCGGCCTCGGTATCGTCGCCGGCCTGCGCCCCGACACGCTGCGGGACCGCGGACTGCTGACGCTGACACTGTTCCTCGTCTCGATGCCGTCCTTCGTGCTGGGCTTCCTGCTGCAGTACCAGTTCGCGTTCAAGTGGCAGGTCACCACACCCACGGTGACCGACTCGACGGACTTCTCCCAACTCATGCTTCCGGCCATCGTGCTGGCGTCGCTCTCACTCGCCTACGTCGCCCGGCTGACCCGCACGTCGATCGCGGAGAACCTGCGTTCCGACTACATGCGCACCGCCGTGGCCAAGGGGCTGCCGCGCCGCCGAGTCATCGGTGTCCACCTGATGCGCAACTCGCTGATTCCCGTGGTCACCTTCCTCGGTATCGAGGTCGGCAACCTGATGACCGGCGCCATCGTGACCGAGGGCATCTTCAACGTGCGGGGTATCGGTCTCGAGATCTACGATGCGCTCAGCCGGCGTGAGGGCGCCACGGTCGTGGGAATCGCCTCGCTGATGGTGCTCATCTACCTCGCTGCCAGCTTGATCGTCGACCTGCTTTACGCGGTCCTGGACCCGAGGATCCGGTATGCCTGACAAGACCGTCGAGAAGAAGGTCGAAGCCCTTCCCGGTGACACCGCGAGCACCGCGGGCGTCGTCGTGACCGACGCAGGCCCGGCTCCCGAGAAGGCGCGCAGCCTGTGGTCCGACGCCTGGCACGACCTGCGGCGCAACCCGCTGTTCCTGATATCGGCCGTGCTGATCGTGTTCCTGCTGGTGATGTCGATCTGGCCGGGACTGTTCACCAGCGCCTCGCCGCGCGACGCCGATCTGGCCAAGCACTATCTGGGGAAGCCGAACTGGGGTCACTTCTTCGCTCCGGACTGGCTCGGATACGACGTCCAGGGCCGCTCGATCTACGCGCGTGTCGTCTACGGTGCCCGCGCCTCGATCACGGTCGGTGTGGGTGTCACCATCGCCGTCACCATCATCGGCACGTTCATCGGCATGATCGCCGGCTACTTCGGTGGCTGGACCGACACCCTGCTCTCGCGGCTGACCGACATCTTCCTCGGCATCCCGTTCCTGCTCGGCGCCCTGGTGGTGCTCAACTCGTTCGACAACCGCACCGTCTGGGTCGTCATCATGGCCCTCGCCTTCCTGGGCTGGACCCAGATCGCGCGTGTCGCCCGCGGTGCCGTGATCACCATCAAGCAGGCGGACTACGTGGTGGCCGCCAAGGCACTCGGTGCCTCGACGTCCCGGATCCTGGTCCGGCACATCCTGCCCAACGCACTCGCGCCCATCATCGTCGTGGCGACCATCGCGCTCGGCGGCTACATCGCCGCCGAAGCCACCCTGTCCTTCCTGGGCGTGGGTCTCGGTGACACGGCCGTGTCCTGGGGCGGCGACGTGGCGCGAGGCCGTGAGCAGCTCCGTATCGCCCCCCACACCCTGATCATTCCGTCGGTGATGGTCTCGATTACGGTGCTCTCGTTCCTGATGTTCGGCGATGCGGTACGCAACGCCCTCGACCCCAAGCTGCGCTGAGGGAGGCGTACGTGACCATCATCGATGAAATGGCCGAGAGTCCCGCACCGGACGGCTCGCAGGACACGGGCCGACCGCTGCTCGAAGTCCGCGACCTGCACGTGGAGTTCCGCACCCGCGACGGGGTCGCCAAGGCCGTCAACGGCGTCAACTACTCCGTAGCCGCGGGCGAGACGCTCGCCGTGCTCGGCGAGTCCGGCTCGGGCAAGTCCGTGACCGCGCAGGCGATCATGGGCATCCTCGACATGCCGCCCGGCCGCATCCCCAAGGGGGAGATCCTCTTCCGCGGCCAGGACATGCTGAAGATGTCCGGTGAGGAGCGCCGCAAGATCCGCGGCCGCAAGATCGCGATGATCTTCCAGGACGCGCTGTCCTCGCTCAACCCGGTGCTCTCCGTGGGCTACCAGCTCGGCGAGATGTTCCGCGTGCACCAGGGCCTGTCCAAGAAGGACGCCAAGGCCAAGGCGATCGAGCTGATGGACCGGGTGAAGATCCCGGCCGCCGGCGACCGGGTGAACGACTACCCGCACCAGTTCTCGGGCGGTATGCGCCAGCGCATCATGATCGCTATGGCGCTCGCCCTGGAGCCGGACCTGATCATCGCCGACGAGCCCACCACGGCCCTCGACGTGACGGTCCAGGCCCAGGTCATGGACCTGCTCGCGGAGTTGCAGCGCGAGTACAACATGGGTCTGATCCTGATCACCCACGACCTCGGCGTGGTCGCCGACGTCGCGGACAAGATCGCCGTGATGTACGCGGGCCGCATCGTCGAGCACGCCCCGGTCCACGAGTTGTACAAGCGCCCCGCGCACCCGTACACGAAGGGTCTGCTGGACTCGATCCCGCGCCTGGACCAGAAGGGCCAGGAGCTGTACGCGATCAAGGGTCTGCCGCCCAACCTGACGCGTATCCCGTCCGGCTGCGCCTTCAACCCGCGGTGCCCGCAGGCACAGGACATCTGCCGTACGGACATCCCGCCGCTGCACCCCGTCACCGAGCGGGACGGCGGCGAGCTGGTCGGCCGCAGCAGCGCGTGCCACTTCTGGAAGGAGACGATCCATGGCTGAGCTCAGCAAGACCGACGAGCCGCAGGACGCCACGCCGAACGTCTCCGAGGTCGAGGTCGTCGACGCGAACTCCGAGTCGGAGGCGGTCGCCGCGATCGAGGCGCCGGTCGAGCGGGGCGAGCCGATCCTGCAGGTGCGCAACCTGGTCAAGCACTTCCCGCTCACCCAGGGCATCCTCTTCAAGCGGCAGGTCGGCGCGGTCAAGGCCGTCGACGGCGTCTCCTTCGACCTGTACCAGGGCGAGACGCTGGGCATCGTGGGCGAGTCGGGTTGCGGCAAGTCCACCGTCGCCAAGCTCCTGATGACCCTGGAGCGGGCGACGGCCGGCGAGGTCTTCTACAAGGGCCAGGACATCACCAGGCTGTCCGGGCGCGCGCTGAAGGCGGTCCGCCGCAACATCCAGATGGTGTTCCAGGACCCGTACACCTCGCTCAACCCCCGTATGACGGTGGGCGACATCATCGGGGAGCCCTTCGACATCCACCCCGAGGTGGCCCCGAAGGGCGACCGGCGCCGCAAGGTGCAGGAGCTCCTGGACGTCGTCGGCCTGAACCCGGAGTACATCAACCGCTATCCGCACCAGTTCTCCGGCGGTCAGCGCCAGCGCATCGGCATCGCCCGCGGCCTGGCCCTGAACCCCGAGATCATCATCTGCGACGAGCCGGTGTCGGCCCTGGACGTGTCCGTCCAGGCCCAGGTCATCAACCTGATGGAGCGCCTGCAGGACGAGTTCAACCTCTCCTACCTCTTCATCGCCCACGACCTGTCGATCGTCCGGCACATCTCGGACCGGGTCGGTGTGATGTACCTCGGCAAGATGGCCGAGATCGGCACCGACGAGCAGATCTACGAGCACCCGACACACCCGTACACCCAGGCGCTGCTGTCGGCGGTCCCGGTCCCCGACCCGGAGGCCCGCGAGGGGCGCGAGCGGATCATCCTCACCGGCGACGTCCCGTCCCCGGCCAACCCGCCCTCGGGCTGCCGCTTCCGCACCCGCTGCTGGAAGGCCCAGGACAAGTGCGCCCAGGAGGTCCCGCTGCTCGCGGTCCCCGAGCGCTTCCAGGGCGAGGACACCCCGGCGGCCCACGAGTCGGCGTGCCACTTCGCCGAGGAGAAGGACGTCATCCACGCGGCCTGACGGCCCTGTACGGCATCCCTTCCGGTTCCCGGCCCTTCTTGTCGAAGGCGCCGGGAACCGGTGTTCGAGGATCTGGATTGCCGCATCACATCGAACTCCGGGTCCCCGACCTTCCCCGGGCGACCCGCGCATGAGGCCGGCTCCTGGGCCGCCTCGGCTACGACCCGTATCAGGAGTGGGAGCGCGGCCTTGGCCGGCGGCTCGGTCCGACGTATCTCGTCGTCGAGCAGTCACCGGCGATGCGTGCCGCCGAGCACGACCCCATGAGGGCCGGCCTCAGCCACCTGGCGTTCCATGCCGGGATACCGGCCGACGTCGACGAGCTGGCTCACGAAGCCCCGGCACACGGCTGGGAGCCCCTCTTCCCCGACCGCTATCCCCCACGCCGGAGGCCCCGGGCACTACGCCGCCCACCTCGCCTGCACGGACGGGTTCGAGGTCGAGCTGGTGGCTGCCGAAGTGCCCACAAACCCCCGCGAACTGCGTTAACACGCAGGCAACTTCGCCGACCCGATCCCGATATACGGACGCGTCAGGCTGAACAGCGTACGGCCGTGCGGGTGCCGTAAACGGGCCGGGGCGCGCCATGTCGCCCTGGCCCGTTGCATGTTCAGGCGCCGGTGATCCCCAGGGACCGCTTCAGGAAGTCGACCTGGAGCAGCAGCAGGTTCTCCGCGACCTGTTCCTGCGGGGTGATGTGGGTGACCCCGGACAGCGGCAGCACCTCGTGCGGGCGGCCGGCGGCCAGGAGGGCCGAGGACAGGCGCAGGGCGTGGGCGACGACCACGTTGTCGTCGGCGAGGCCGTGCACGATCATCAGCGGGCGGTGCGGCTCGGCGGGGGAGGACAGGCCGTCCGCCGTGACGAGGGAGCTCCTGGCGTACGCGTCCGGGGACTCGGCCGGGTTCCCCAGGTAGCGCTCCGTGTAGTGCGTGTCGTACAGGCGCCAGTCCGTCACCGGCGCGCCCGCGATCCCCGCGTGGAAGACGTCCGGCCGGCGCAGCACCGCGAGGCCGGCCAGCCAGCCGCCGAAGGACCAGCCGCGGATCGCCACCCGGGACAGATCCAGCGGAAACCTCTTCGCGAGGTCCTCCAGAGCCTCCACCTGGTCGTCCAGCGACAGCGTGAAGTCGTGGTGGATGCCCTTCTCCCAGGCGGGCGAGCGGCCCGGGGTGCCCCGGCCGTCCGCGACGACCACCGCGAACCCCTGGTCCGCGAACCACTGCGAGGTGAGATGCGGGTTGTGGGCGGCGAAGACCCGCTGCCCGTGCGGCCCGCCGTACGGGTCCATGAGTACCGGCAGAGGGGTGTCACCGGCGTAGTCCCGAGGCATAAGCACGGCGCACGGGATGCGGCGTGCGCCCCCCTCGGTGAGCGTCACGCGGGGGGACATACCAGGATCTTCGGCGTACGAAGGGACGACAGCCGTCGGTTTCCCGGCGCGCAGGACCTGCACCCGCGCACCCGGCCGGTCCAGCGTCGCCGAGACCAGAACCGTCACGTCCCCGGCCCGCACCGCCGAGTGCACGCCCGGCTCCTGCGACATCCGCTCCACGCCCAGCTCGTTCAGCCGGTACACATGCACCTGGCCCGTCTCCGCCTCGGCGGCCTCCTCGCCCGCCGACGCGGAGACCAGCACGTCATCGTCGGAGACGTCCAGCACGGCCCGCACGTGCAACTGCGCTCCCGTGAGCGGCCGGTCCCCGACCGCCAGCACCCGCGCACCGCCCTCGTCCGCGATCCGCACCAGCTGCCCGGCCGGACTCCAGCACGGCACCCCAGGGAAAAGATCAAGCCATGTTCGATCTTCATCGGCGTGCACCATCCGGGTCGCGCCCGACTCCGGATCCACCGCGAGAATCAGCTGGCTGCGCTGGTCGCGCGCCTGTACGAGCAGCAGCGGCGCGCCCGCCGCTGACCAGTGCACACGCGCCAGATACGGGTACCGCGCCCGGTCCCAGGCGACCTCCGTGCGCGCGCCGTCCAGGCCGATCACGAACAGCCGTACGTCCGCGTTGCCCGTGCCCGCCGCCGGATACGCCACCCGCTGCGGCTCGCGCTGCGGATGGGCCGGGTCGGAGATCCACCACCGCTCCACCGGCGTGTCGTCCGCGCGTGCCACGAGCAGCCGGTCCGATTCCGGAGCCCACCAGAAGCCGCGCGACCGCCCCATCTCCTCGGCCGCGATGAACTCGGCCAGTCCATATGAGACATTCTCCGACTCCGGCTCGGCGAGCGCCCGGTCGTCCTCCCCCTCGGCGCCCACGACCCGCAGCGCACCCTGCGCGACGTAGGCGACATGCCGCCCGTCGGGCGACGGACGCGGGTCGATCACCGGCCCGGGCGTGGTCAGTCCACGCGCCGTACCGGCCCGCAGCTCGGCCGTGAAGAGCCGCCCTGACAAGGCGAAAGAGGCCAACTCGACGGCCGTGTCGGTGGCGTACCCGACGATGCCGGCGCCGCCCTCCCGGCTGCGTTCACGCCGGGCGCGCTCCTCGGGCGAGAGATCCTCCGAGGCGCCGCCCAGCAGGGCGCGCGGGTCGGCGGCCACGCGCTCCCCGCCCTCCGTGTCGAGGACCCACAGCGAGTTCGCCCGGTCCGTACCGGAACCGGAGCGCAGGAACACGACACGCGAACCGTCGGGCGCCACGGTGAACGAACGCGGCGCGCCGAGCGTGAAGCGCTGGGTACGGGCGTGCCGTCGGGGGAAGGAGTCAGGCTCGGTCGTCATGCCCTGACCATATTGGCCATGCGCCCCCTTGTGCGGCCGTGCGCCGATCGATGCGCACGGACGGATAGTTATGATCAATGTCGCATAGTGGGTATGAACCTGCTGGCTGCTGTACTGATTTGATGCCCCCATAGTCCGACCCCCCGCGCCCTCGTGGATCTTTGGAGGTGAGCCGCCGTGGCACTCTCGATTTCGGCGGTGGTGCTGCTGGCGATCATCGTCTTCCTGCTCATCAAGAAGTCAGGGCTGAAGGCCGGGCATGCGATCGTCTGCATGCTGCTGGGCTTCTACCTCGCCTCCTCGACCGTGGCTCCCACGATCAACGAGCTGACGACCAACATCGCGGGCATGATCGGCAGCATCAAGTTCTGACCGCCGGTCTTCCGGCCGGGGACTGAGGGAAGCCCCGGCCCTGGCCGGAGTCCGTGCCTGGTCCGTCCCGATGTCCGGCTTCGCCGAGTCCGGTTCCGTAAGCTTGGCGGGCCGGGCACGAACGATGGGCAAGGGGGCGGCGCGTGGACGACGAGAGCGTGGACAGGCGACTTCGGGAGCTGGCGAAGGCGTCCCCCAACTTCGGACGCTTGTACGGGTATCAACCGCTCCTCGCCATCTACGGCTCGCAGGCAGAACTCACCGTCCTGACCAACCCGAACGCCGCCTACGTCAGCGCCGGCCAGTTCGGTGAGGTGCTGGCCGAGGAGTTCGTCACGCGCACGGGCACGCGTGTCGAGGGGGCGAACCAGGTCGATCGCATCAACGCCCTCACCCGGGCCGGCGTCCTCGTCGGCTGGAGCCGGGACGCCTTCCACAAGCTGCGCCGGGGCCGCAACGACGCTGCGCACAACCACCTCTTCGACACCACCAAGGCCCTGGAAGCCCTGAAGCTGTGCTGGCAGCTGGGCGACCTCTTCGACCGGGCCATGGGCGGCACCCGCGCGGTGACCGCGTTCGTTCCGCCCACTCTGCCCGAGGGGATGCCGGAGACCGATACCCAGGAGATCGCGGAGCTGCGTGAGGCGCTGGAAGGGCACCGGCGCACGCTCGCCGAGTCCCGCGTGAAGCTGTCGGAGGTCGGGGACCGCTTGGAAGCCGAGCGCCGGGCCCGCGCCGAGGCGGAGAAGATCATCGTTAGCGCGGAACAGGCGAAGGCCACGTACACCGCGCAGATCGAAGAGTTGCAGGCACAGATCGCCGAGCTGCGGACGGCACATCAGCAGCGGTACGACGTCGAGCGGCTCAAGCCGCGCCCGGTGGCCTCCGCCGCCCGCGACGCCATCGTGGAGCGCGCCCAGCGTCCCGCTCCGCTCAACGAGGTGCAGGCGCGGAAGAAGATCGACGCCATGCTGTCCCGGGCGGGCTGGATCATCCAGGACAAGGCGGATGCCAACCCGCTGGCGGACACGGGCGTCGCGATCCGCGAGTTCAGCCTCGCCACCGGCCGAGCCGACTACGTCCTCTACGTCGACGGGAAGATCGTCGGCGTCATCGAGGCCAAGCGCGAGGGAACCCCCCTGGCCGGCGCCCTCGCCCAGAACGAGCGGTACGCGGCGGGCGTGCTCAAGGAACACGCGATGGCGGTGTGGCGCCGCGACGAACCCTTTGCCTTCCGCTACGCCACCACGGGCACCGAGACGTACTTCCTAAACCGCGTCGACCCGGACGCCCGCTCCCGCGAGGTCTTCGCCTTCCACCGCCCCGCGACCCTCGCCGCCTGGATGCAGTACGCCGACGAGCACCCGGACGCGCCCACCTTCCGGGCGGCCCTGCGCACAAGCATGCCGCTGCTGGAGACCCACGGCCTGCGCATGGCACAGGTCGAGGCGATCACGCGCCTGGAGGCCTCCCTGGCCGCCGACCAGCCGCGCGCGCTGATCCAGATGGCCACCGGAGCCGGCAAGACGTTCACGGCCGTCACCGAGGTCTACCGGCTGCTCCGGTACGCCGGCGCCCGCCGGATTCTCTTCCTCGTCGACCGCAACAACCTGGGCCGCCAGGCCCGCGCCGAGTTCGACAAGTACCGCACCCCGGACGAGAACCGGAAGCTCACCGACCTCTACAACGTCGACATGCTGGGCCGCGGCGGTCTCCAGGAGACGTCGTCGGTCGTCATCTCGACGATCCAGCGGATGTACTCGCTCCTCAAGGGAGAGCAGTTGGCCGAGGGGGCGGAGACTGAGGACCGCGAGGACGAGGCAGCGTCGCCCCTGGACGATTCCTACGTGACGGACGAGCCGATCACCGTCGAATACAACCCCGACGTTCCGATCGAGTCCTTCGACGTGATCGTCATCGACGAGTGCCACCGCTCCATCTACGGTCTGTGGCGCGGCGTCCTGGAGTACTTCGACGCCCACCTCGTGGGTCTCACCGCCACGCCCACGCGTCAGACCAAGGGCTTCTTCGACCACAACGAGGTCTCCCGCTACACCTACGAACAGGCGGTCGCCGACGGCGTCAACGTCGACTTCGACATCGCGCGCATCGTGACCGACCTGCGGGAGGAGGGCGTCGTCGCGAGGATCGAGGCGGGGACGACGGTACGGATCCGCGACCGGCAGACCCGCAGCCAGCGCTACGAGGAACTGGACGAGGACTTCACCTACTCGGCCCCTCAGATCGGCCGCACCGTCATCACGGAGGACGAGGTCCGTGCCGTGCTGACGACCTACCGGGACAACTGGCAGCGGTGGTTCCCCGGCCGGGCCGATCTTCCCAAGACCCTGATCTTCGCGGGTCCGTACGACGATCACGCCGACGAGGTGCTCAAGCAGGTCAAGCAGGTCTTCGGCCGCGGCGACGACTTCGCCAAGAAGATCACCTACAAGTCGCGTGACAACGGCGACGACCCCGAGGCCCTCATCAACGATCTGCGTAACTCGCCCCGGCTGCGGGTCGCCGTCACCGTCGACATGATCGCCACGGGCACCGACGTGAAGCCGCTGGAGTGCGTGATCTTCCTGCGGCCGGTGAAGAGCCCGGTGATGTTCGAGCAGATGAAGGGGCGGGGCGCCCGTTCCATCGACGCGGACGAACTGAAGGCGGTCACCCCGGAGGCGGCGCCCGACCTGAAAAAGGACCGCTTCGTCCTGGTTGACGCGGTCGGTGTCACCGATTCCCCGCTCGTCGACGCCCGGCCGCTGATCCCGGCGGGCGCGCAGCGCGGCATCCCGCTGGCCAAGCTGCTCGACAAGGCGGGCACGCGGTCTCTGACAGCCGACGAGGCGGAAACCCTGGCCCGCCGACTGGCGCGCATCGACCGCCAGCTCGGGAAGGAGGAGAGGGACCTGATCACCCAGACCTCCGACGGCGTGAGTCTGGCCGACCTGGCCCGCCGCATCACGGACGCGGTGGACGTCGACACGCAGGACCGTGCCCGGCACGAGGGCGGCTCCGAGCTGGCACAGAAGCTGGTCCAGGACGCGGTGGCCCCGCTCACCGCCCGCCCCGAGCTGCGCAAGCTGATTCTGGAGATTCGCCACCAGCAGGACCTTACCTACGACGAGACGACCGAGGTCAAGGTCACCGAGGTCCGCGAGATTCCGATGGAGGAGCGCGCGCGGAAGGAGCTGACCGAGTGGAATGCGCTGCTGGAGAAGGAGCAGCGGGACGAAAACGCGGCGATACGGGTCGCGCTGGGCAGCGGGGCGCGGCTCGCTCCGGGTGAGGCACGGGCAGCGCTGAAGGAACTCGCCGGCCGCATCAAGGCGACGAAGCGTTCGTGGACGACGGCGGTCCTGTGGGACTACTACGAGCAGGTCGGCAAGGCGGCGGCCGGTCCCGGCAAGGAGGCCGGCCTCGGCGACCTGGTCAGGCTGATCCGGTACGAGCTGGGCGCGGACGACGAGCTAAGGCCGTACCGTACGGTGGTCGAGGAGCGCTTCGAGGGCTGGCTGCTGCGGCAACGGCAGGCGGGTGTGGAGTTCACCGAGGAACAGCTGTGGTGGCTGGAGCGGATCAAGAACGCCATTGCCGTCGACATCGGCATAGAGCCGGGTGACTTCGGCCACGCGCCCTTCTCGGAGCGTGGAGGCGGCCGGGGCTTTATGCGAGCGTTCGGGGACAAGGGCCGGGCGTTGGAACTGTTGGATGAGCTGAATCAGGAACTGGCTTGAGCGAGAGCGGCGGCGTGGACGGGGAGAGGAAGCTTCCGGCGGGGTGGGCTTGGGCTACGTTGCAGGAGGTTGCTCATTGGGGGAGCGGCGGAACCCCTAATACAAAAGAGCCTGCTTACTACGGTGGTGAAATTCCTTGGGCCGTGATTGGTGACCTGAGGGACTCAGCGCTTTACCGAACCGTTCAGACCATCACTGAGGATGGGCTTGCAAACAGTTCAGCGCGGTGGGTCCCAGCAGGGTCCGTGCTCGTGGCGATGTATGGAGCATCAATCGGTAAGCTGGCTGTCACGACCAAGCCCGTCACTACCAATCAAGCTATTGCTCACGCCGTTCCCTACAGTGAAGTCATGTCCAGGAAGTATCTTTTCTGGTACCTGTATGGCCAGCGTGACGCTTTGATCGGGGCGGGTAAGGGAGGGGCGCAGCCAAATATCAGCCAGGCAGTACTGAAGTCATGGCCGATCGCGGTGCCGCCGATCGCTGAGCAGCACCGGATCGTCGAGACGCTCGAAGAGCAGCTGTCGCGGCTCGATGCGGCAGAGGCGAACGTCCGCAATGTAATGCGGAGAGCCGAGGCCCTGTTCGCAAGGGTCACCGAATTCACCTCGGGCATCGCAATGGAGACTGGCGATTTTGTTGCACCACTTCCCGAGGCTGCTGGTTCGATCGATGGACAGTTGCCACGCGTTCCGGCAGATTGGCGATGGATTCGTCTCGGTGACCTGGCTGATGTGGTCGGCGGTGTGACCAAGGACAAGAAGAAGCAATCGGACCCGGACCTACCTGAAGTGCCGTACCTACGGGTGGCCAACGTTCAGCGTGGTCACCTCAATCTTGACAATGTCGCGCACATTCGAGTCCCGCAGAAGAAAGCCGATCAGCTGCAACTTCAAGAGGGCGACGTTCTGATGAATGAGGGCGGCGACCGGGACAAACTCGGCAGGGGATGGGTCTGGCGGGGGGAAATCCCGAATGCCATTCACCAGAATCACGTCTTCAGGGCCCGCATCCGGGACGACATGCTGATCCCGGAGCTCCTGTCCTGGTACGCGAATGGCGCGGCGAAATGGTTCGAGGAAAATGGCAAGCAGAGCACCAACCTTGCCTCCATCAGCCTGAGTAAGATCAAGAATTTGCCGGTCCCTGTGCCGCCGCAGGCTGAGCAACGGCGCATTGCGCAGCAGATCGAGGAACGCCTAATCCAGCTCGGGCACGCCAGGTCGGTCACCGAACGTGTTCTGCGGCAAGGCGCGAAGCTGCGGAACGCTCTACTGCGCAAAGCTTTCCAAGGGGATCTTGTTCCGCAGAGCGAGGCCGATGAGCCCGCCGCGACGCTTCTCACCCGCATCGCTGCCGAACGCGGAGCGCAACCCAAGCGCACACGCCGAGCGAAGCCGCCTGCTCAGC
>NZ_NGFN01000250.1 GCF_002148965.1 Streptomyces swartbergensis
GCTGCCCCCGGTTCCACTGCGCCCCGCGCCACTTGGCGGCGGCCAGCACCGCGCCCTTGGCGAGCCGGGCGCCGGACGGGGTGCTCAGCCGGTGGGCGAGCGGCCGGTGCTCGCGCAGCGCCCACAGGGTGACGACCCAGGCGGCGGGGCCCCGGTAGACCTGTCCGGCGTCGCCGACGACGGTGATCTCGTCGAGGGTGGCGCCGTGGTCCAGGCCGGTAAAGCGCCGCCGGGCCTCCTCGGAGCCGGCCGGGACCAGCTCCAGCGGCACCAGCTGAGGCTGCCGCAGGAGCCAGTCGCGCAGGAACGCGCACAGGGAGCACTCGGCGTCGTACAGGACGGTGAGCCGGCGGACCGGGGCGGCGGTGGGCCGTGGGCCCGGAGCGGTGGCGTTCATGGGCCGGTCTCCGCTCAGGCCCGGGCCTGCGGGGCGACCCAGCCCTGCGGCGGCACCGGCGGCACCTGCTCCCGCTCCATGGCGCCCCGGCGCCGGATCCGGTTGAGCACGTAGACGTTGGCCAGGTGCATCACGCCGAGCACCAGCAGCACCACGCCGAGCTTGGTCGACAGGGCCTCGAAGACGCCGCGCGTGTCGGTGATGGTCTCGTCGTCGCTCAGATACAGCGCGACGAACCCGAGGTTGACGAGGTAGAAGCCGACCACCAGGAGGTGGTTGACGGCGTCGGCGAGCTTCTCGTTGCCGTGCAGCACGTCGGCGAGGAAGATCCTGCCGTTCCGGCTGAGCGTGCGGGCCACCCAGATGGTCAGACTGATGCTGACCAGCAGGTAGATGACGTAGGCGACGACCGTGCGGTCCATTGCCCCACCCTTCTTGAACACGTTCAAAACGCTGTCGGGGAAGACCCTAGACCTCTTTTTGAACATGTTCAACATGTGCTCGCGGGTGATTGTCAGTGGTGCCTCGTACTGTCGTCGGCATGGCAATCGTGACGTTCGTCGACGAGACGACAGCGGGGGAGCGGCGGGCGGCCTGGGGGCTGGAGATCACCGAGGAGCGGCTGACCGCGTGGGAGCGCCGTCTGGCGCGAGCGCTGCCTCGACCACCCCCTGGTCGGCACACTGGCCCGCCGCCTGCTGTGGACGATCGACGGCAGGACGGCCGGATACGCGGACGGCGAGCTGCGGACCCTGGCCGACGAACCGCTGACCGACGGCACGCGGGTCGAACTCTGGCATCCGGTCGGCCGCGAACCCGCCGAGATCGTCGCCTGGCGCGACTGGCTGGAGCGGCACGGCATCACCCAGCCGTTCAAACAGGCCCACCGCGAGGTGTACCTGCTCACCGACGCCGAGCGCGCCACGCGCACCTACTCCAACCGCTTCGCGGCCCACATCCTGCGCCGCAGTTGTGAGCGGGGCCGGGATGGGCTTCGGGCCGGCCCCGGCGCTGCGGCTCAGTCGCTCTTCTTCCTCTTCCCGGCTTCCAAGATCTCGGCGACGTCCAGGCTCACCTTGGCACCGATCGTGTCGGGCAGCGCGACGATCTCGCCGGGGGCGTGGACGCGGTGGCTGCCGTATTCGTCTCCAGCCGGATCGGTCAGCACATGGAGACGCTGGTGCTTACGGTCGACGATCACATAAACCGGGACCTTGGCATCGGCGTAGGCGGCGACCTTCGTCTTCAGGTCGTTCTTCCAGTTCGTGGAGGTGACCTCCAGCACGAGACGGAAGCAGACCGGGTCGTATGCGTTGTTCTCGACGTGGTGGTCCTCGAAGTCGGCGTCCACGATCGAGAGGTCGGGGATGGCGTAGTCCTCCGGCTCGATCGGCAACCAGAGGCCGACGCCCTGGAGTACCTCGGTTCCCGAGGCGTGCAGACCTGCGGCGACGAACGGGAGCATGAGGTGGGTCAGCGCGCGAGCATGGGCGCCGTCAGGGGACGGGGTCACGAGGAGATGGCCTCCGATGATCTCGACGCGGTAGCCCGGATGGCGCTCCATGATCTCGTCGGCGATGGTCGTCAGGGTGACCGGCTCTTCGTCGTGGAAGGGCTGCTCGACGGAAGCTGCGGGCATCAGGTGCCTCCTGGGGGCTGGTGTCGAGAGCATCATCGTAGGTCGGACGCCGCCCCATCGTCCGTTCCGGAGGCCTTCACCCGATGGTGTGGCATATGCCAGAAGGCCCCGTCTCCAGCGGAAACAGGGCCCTCATCAGCAAGCGGTCGAGCTCAGTAGCGGCGCGTGATCAGCGCCCGCTTCACCTCGGCGATCGCCTTCGTGACCTCGATGCCGCGCGGGCAGGCGTCCGTGCAGTTGAAGGTCGTGCGGCAGCGCCAGACGCCGTCGCGGTCGTTGAGGATCTCCAGGCGCTGCTCGCCCGCCTCGTCACGCGAGTCGAAGATGAAGCGGTGCGCGTTGACGATGGCCGCCGGGCCGAAGTACTGGCCGTCGTTCCAGAAGACCGGGCACGACGTGGTGCAGGCCGCGCAGAGGATGCACTTCGTCGTGTCGTCGAAGCGCTCGCGGTCCTCGGCCGTCTGGAGACGCTCGCGCGTGGGCTCGTTCGTGTCCTTCGTGATGAGGAAGGGCATGACGTCCCGGTACGCCTGGAAGAACGGCTCCATGTCCACGACCAGGTCCTTCAGGACCGTCAGGCCCTTTATGGCCTCGACCGTGATCGGCTTCTCGGGGTTGATGTCCTTGATCAGCGTCTTGCAGGCAAGGCGGTTCTTGCCGTTGATCCGCATCGCGTCCGAGCCGCAGATGCCGTGGGCGCAGGAACGGCGGAACGTGAGGGTGCCGTCAAGCTCCCACTTGATCTTGTGGAGGGCGTCGAGGACGCGCTCCTTCGGGTCGATCTCCAGCTGGAAGTCCTCCCAGCTGGCCTCCGCCGCGACCTCCGGGTTGAACCGGCGGATGCGGAAGGTGACCGTGATGTACGGGGAGTCGGCGAAGCCGGGCTCGGGCTTTCCGGCCGCGTCCGACTTGTCCAGAACGGGGGTAGCCATCAGTACTTACGCTCCATCGGCTGGTAGCGGGTCTGGACGACCGGCTTGTAGTCGAGACGGACGGTTTCGGAGCCGTCGGCGCCGACCTCGCGGTACGCCATGGTGTGCCGCATGAAGTTGACGTCGTCGCGGTTCGGGTAGTCCTCGCGGTAGTGACCGCCGCGGGACTCCTTGCGGGCGAGCGCGGAGACCGCCATGACCTCGGCGAGGTCGAGCAGGTTGCCCAGCTCGATGGCCTCCAGCAGGTCCGTGTTGAACCGCTTGCCCTTGTCCTGGATCGAGACGTTCAGGTAGCGCTCGCGCAGCTCCGCGATCTTCTCGACCGCCGTCTTGATCGTCTGCTCGGTACGGAACACCATGACGTTGGCGTCCATGGTCTCCTGGAGCTCACGGCGCAGGACCGAGACCCGCTCGGTGCCGGTGGAGTCGCGCAGCCGCTCCACCTGATTCTTCACGAACTCCGCCGGGTTCTCCGGCAGCTCGACGAAGTCCGCCGTCTGGGAGTACTCGGCCGCGGCGATGCCGGCCCGCTTGCCGAAGACGTTGATGTCCAGCAGCGAGTTCGTGCCCAGGCGGTTCGCGCCGTGGACCGACACGCAGGCGACCTCGCCGGCCGCGTACAGGCCCGGGACGACCGTGGTGTTGTCGGCCAGGACCTCACCCTCGACGTTCGTCGGGATGCCGCCCATCGCGTAGTGGGCCGTGGGCTGGATCGGGATCGGGTCCGTGTACGGCTCGATGCCGAGGTACGTACGGGCGAACTCCGTGATGTCGGGCAGCTTGGCGTCCAGCTGCTCCGGCGGGAGGTGGGTGAGGTCGAGGTAGACGTGGTCGCCCTCGGGGCCGCAGCCGCGGCCTTCCCGGATCTCCGTGTAGATGGAGCGGGACACGACGTCACGCGAGGCGAGGTCCTTCATGACCGGCGCGTACTTCTCCATGAAGCGCTCGCCGTCCTTGTTGCGGAGGATGCCGCCCTCACCACGGGCGCCCTCCGTCAGCAGGATGCCCATGCGCCAGATGCCGGTCGGGTGGAACTGGAAGAACTCCATGTCCTCCAGCGGGATGCCCCGGCGGTAGACCGCCGCCTGGCCGTCACCGGTCAGCGTGTGCGCGTTCGACGTCACCTTGAAGAACTTGCCGCAGCCGCCGGACGCGTAGATCACGGCCTTCGCCTGGAAGACGTGGATCTCTCCGGTGGCCAGCTCGTACGCCACCACACCGGCCGAGCGCTTGACGCCGTCGACCTCGGTGATCAGCTGGTCCAGGACGTAGAACTCGTTGAAGAACTCCACGCCCTCCTTGACGCAGTTCTGGTACAGCGTCTGGAGGATCATGTGGCCGGTGCGGTCGGCCGCGTAGCAGGAGCGGCGGACCGGGGCCTCGCCGTGGTTGCGGCTGTGACCGCCGAAGCGGCGCTGGTCGATCGTGCCGTTCGGGGTGCGGTTGAACGGCAGGCCCATCTTCTCCAGGTCGAGGACGGAGTCGATGGCCTCCTTCGCCAGAATCTCGGCGGCGTCCTGGTCGACCAGGTAGTCACCGCCCTTGACCGTGTCGAAGGTGTGCCACTCCCAGTTGTCCTCCTCCACGTTGGCGAGCGCTGCGGCCATGCCGCCCTGCGCGGCGCCCGTGTGGGAGCGGGTGGGGTAGAGCTTGGTGAGCACGGCGGTGCGGCTGCGCTTCGTCGACTCGATGGCGGCGCGCATACCGGCGCCACCGGCGCCGACGATGACGGTGTCGTACTTGTGGATCTTCATGATTCTCGCAGCCCCGTGCCTAGCGGATGTTCGGGTCGAAGGTGAAGATCACCAGCGTGCCCAGCAGGATGGTGAACACCGTGGCGGTGTAGAGCAGGCCCTTGAGCCACAGCCGGGTGTTCGCGCGCTCCGCGTAGTCGTTGATGACCGTGCGCAGGCCGTTGGCGCCGTGCAGCATCGCGAGCCACAGCATCAGCAGGTCCCAGACCTGCCAGAAGGGGCTCGCCCAGCGGCCCGCCACGAAGGCGAAGCCGACCTTGGAGACACCGCCGTCCAGCACGAGCTGGATCAGCAGGTGGCCGAGGACCAGCACGACCAGCACCACGCCCGACAGGCGCATGAACAGCCAGGCGGCCAGCTCGAAGTTGCCCCGGGTGGTCTTCGGGGTCTTCCGGGTGCGCTGGCGCGGGGCCTCGATGAGGGGCGCCGGGTTGTCGACGGTGTAGACGGCGCCGCCCTCGACGGGGCCGACGCCCGCAGCGGTCTTCTCAGTCGTGGACATTGGCGTCAGCTCCCGAACAGTTCACGAGCGGCGTGGCCGAGGACGGGGTAGATCGCCCCGATCATCAGCACGACCCACAGGGCCACGACGGTCCAGAGCATCTGCTTCTGGTAGCGGGCGCCCTTGATCCAGAAGTCGACGGCGATGACGCGCAGACCGTTGAGCGCGTGGAAGAGGATGGCGGCGACGAGGCCGTACTCCAGCAGCGCGACGATGGGCGTCTTGTACGTGGCCACGACGGTGTCGTAGGCCTCGGGCGACACACGGACGAGTGCGGTGTCCAGCACGTGAACGAACAGGAAGAAGAAGATGAGGACGCCGGTGACTCGGTGAGCCACCCAGGACCACATTCCTTCCCGGCCGCGGTACAGCGTTCCAGCCGGCACGGAAGTTTCCTCCGGGAGCGGGGATTGGGGCCGCGCCGGCTTGGTGTGTCGGACGGGCCCGGCCGGGTACGGTCCACCGGCCCCCAGCATCGTAGCGAGGCGCTGCCGCTGGGCTGAGCCGGGGTCTGGCTGTGTGATCAAACTGGCATGCGTACGGGCTAGGCTTCGGCGGCTTCTGGGGTGGGGTGTCCTGTTATCTGCCGGGTGCGGCGCCGTCGTGGCTGGTCGCGCAGTTCCCCGCGCCCCTTAGGGCATGTACCAACCGTTGCCTGGCCAGGCGGCGGAGTTCGTCCGCCACCACCGTCCGCTCCTCCTCCGGATCGTTGGTCAATCGTGACCGGATGCCCTCGAGGATGTGGTCCAGGCATTCGCCCTGCGGCACCCCCTCCAGGCAAATGACGAACACATGTCCGAAACGGGCCTCGTAGGCCGCGTGGGCCGCGCTGAGGGCCGTGTGGGCCGCGGAGTACGTGTCCGGCGGGAGGGTCGGCAGGGACTCGGCTGCCAGGGCCTCGGTCAGGTCGGGCCAGGTCAGGTCGTAGGCCGCCTCGTCCGCCGCGGCCAGCAGGGAGTCCAGGTCCGGATAGGGGCGGTGTTCCGCGACGCGCCGGGACCAGCGGGGGCTGCGCAGGCAGGAGAGGAGCGTCTGCTCCAGGGCCTCGGCGGAGGCTGCGTTGAAGTGCTCCACCGGTATGGAGAGTCGGCCGGGGAGGTCTGGGAGACGGTGCGCAGGCAGCGTGGGTCCTCGTGGGCGTCACGTGTGTCGGCAGGGCATGTTGTGAGAGATGTGACGTCACGCTATCGAGTGCGACCATGACGTGTCCGACGGATGCCCGAATTTCACCCGGGAGAGAGAGATTCCGAACGCGTGGTGGACGCGCGCCGGTCGGCCCCGCGTCTTAGGTTGGCGGGTGTGAGTCAGCACAGGCGCCGGGGTCCGGCGAAGCAGACGAAGCAGACGAAGCAGGGGAAACAGCGGCAGGTGCTGGTCGTGGCCATGGCCGTCGCCCTGGTCGTGATCGCGGCCGGGGTGAGTCTGGGGCTCTGGGCGGCCTCGGGCGGCGACGGCGGGGCCACCGGGCCGGAGGGCAGACCCTCCCAGGGCCGGACCGCGGCCGCCCCGCACGGCACCTCGCCGGAGGACACCCCGAGTCCGAGCCGCACGTACCCCCTGTCCAAGGCGCCGCGGACGATCCCCGCCGTGCGCGAGCACACCGCGGCGCGCGGCCCGGGCTGGCGGCCCGCGAGCGGGAACCGCGTCGTCGTGGACGACCCGGCGCTGGCCGACGAGGGCCGGCTGATCGCCGGTGAGCTGGGGCTGACGTACGAGGGCGAGAAGGACGACCGGCGCGCCGGGGACCTGCGGCTGACGCTGAACGAGGACAAGGGCGTCAACCCGGAGTCGTACGTCATGACCGTGCGCGGCGGGCGGGTGGAGATCAGCGGGCCCGCCGACGCGGGCGTCTTCTACGGCACCCGAACCCTCAAGCAGGAGGTTCACGAGGGCGGCACGGCGCCCGAGGGCGTGGTGCGGGACGAGCCGGCCAAGGCGCAGCGCGGGTTCATGCTGGACATCGCGCGCAAGAACTTCACGGCCGGCTGGATCGAGGACCGGGTCCGGGAGCTGGGCGATCTGAAGTTCAACCAGCTCGGTCTGCACTTCTCCGACGACCAGGGGTTCCGGATCGAGTCCGACTCGCACCCGGAGATCGTGTCGCAGCAGCACCTGACCAAGGCGCAGGTGCGGAAGATCGTCGACCTCGCGGAAAGCCGGCACATCACCGTCGTGCCCGAGATCGACTCCCCGGGGCACCTCGGCGCGGTCATCGACGCCCACCCCGACCTCCAGCTGCGCACCGCGCAGGGGTCGGCGGTGCAGGGAGCCATCGACATCTCCAAGAGCGAGAGCGCCGACATCGTCGACGACCTGCTGAACGAGTACGCGGACCTGTTCCCGGGCGGGCCGTGGCACCTCGGCGGCGACGAGTACCAGGCGCTGGTGCGCTCCGACCCGGAGGCGTCGTTCCCGCAGCTCGCCGCCGCCGCGCGGGAGAGGTACGGCTCCGGCGCGACGGTCGCCGACCTCACCACCGGCTGGCTCAACGACCGGGCCGACACCGTGCGCAAGCACCAGCGCACCCCGCGCGCGTGGAACGACGGTTTCTTCCGCGGCACCTCCGTCAAGGCGGCCAAGGACATCCAGGTCGCCTACTGGACCGGCAAGGAGATCGGCGCCCGGCAGCCGGCGGAGTACCTGGGCGAGGGCCGGAAGGTGATCAACTACAACGACGAGTTCCTGTACTACGTGCTCGGCCAGCCGCAGACCTTCGTCTATCCGACGGGGCAGCGGATCTACGAGCAGTGGACGCCGCGGGTGCTGCGCGGCACCACGGCCGTGCCGGAGCGCTACGACGGTCAGATCCTCGGCGGGTCCTTCGCCGTCTGGTGCGACCTCGCGAACTCGCAGACGCAGGACCAGGTCGCGGCCGGGATCCGGATGCCGCTGCGGGCGACCGTCCAGAAGCTGTGGGACCCGGACAAGCCCGAGCTGTCCTGGGCGGAGTTCCGGGCGCTTGCGGACAGGCTCGGCTGACCCCACACGAATTGGCCCGTACGGCTGCGAACTGCCGTACGGGTGTGGTGGTCTTCTGGCGGGAGCCGAATCGAATATGCCGGGGGGAACCGGAGCATGGGGTACTGGGGGTACTTCGTCGTGGGCCGTGGGGAGCGGCCGCTGGCGGAGCTGGAGGCGCTGGCGGGGGCGACGGACGCAATGGTGCGGCGCACCTCGGCGCCGGACGGGTGGCAGGTCTGGGAGTACCCGAGCAGCGACGGCGACATCGGGAACATGAACGCCCTCGCCCGGGAGACCGGGGCGCCCGCGTTGTTCGGGTACGTCATGAACAGCGAGTGCGTGGTGCTGGAGGCCGCGGCGCCGGAGAGCGGGACGTGGACGACCTGCCTCGCCCGGGCCGCCGTGGCCGGGTACCTGGGGGCCGGCCGGGGGGGCCTCACGCTGGAGGACTACTTCCTCGAACCCCGCGACGCCGCCGAGCGCGCCGTCCGCTGGGCCGCCGAGGCCGGGTGCGAAGTGAACGCCGACGAGCTGGTGGACGTACTCACTTCAGACCCCGATCCCCTGGCCGAAAACATCTTCTTCCGCTTCCTCGGCCGACTGGGCGTGGTGCCCCTGTGACGTTCCGGGGTCGTTGCACGCAGTAAGGGGAAGTGCGGGTTCCGTGAGGGGTGAGGGCTGGTAGCGGCCTGGTAGGGCCCTGGACAAGGCCCGCGGAGGGAGGCGTGGATGAGCCTGGTGGAGTTGATCGCACAGGCCGACGAGCGCGGGCTGGCCGCGAGCGGGCTGGCTTGTTTGGATCGGTGCGTGCCCCTGCTGGGCGGTGACGACGAGATCCTGCGGCCGCTGTGGGCGAGCCTCACCGACGGTGCCGGTACCGGCGACTGGGGTGAGGGGCTGGAGCAGGCGCGCGGGAAGCTGGACGCCACCGGCACCGGGGACGCGGCGGCCGTGCTCGCCCACCGGATGCTGGAGGCCGCTCCCGCCGAGCGGTCCCACGCCGGGGTACGGGTGTGGGCCGACGCCTGTTCCGTCGCCTCCCTCCAGATCCACCGCCTCCTCGACACCGCCGAGGACGACGCCTCGTCGGTCGACGTGCGCCGCGAGGGCCGTACGGAGGGCATGTCGCCGCTGGTCGCCGCGGAACTGCGCCGCCAGATCGTCGTTCTGGAGGTCCTGGCCGGACACGGCCCGGCCGGGCTGCGGCGCGCGCTGGAGGTGTCGACCGAGGGGCGGCGGGTGCTGCGCGCGGTCGTCTCGCGCCGGAGTCGGCAGCGCAGCTGAGGGCTGGGCCGCCGACGATCCTGACCGGCCTAAACCCCGTTCCTGGGAGAGTCCTGTGACCGTCCTCCGGGTGAGGTGGGGCGGTTCTGCGCGGCTTCGGGGAAGCCGTCGATTCCGTGTGACGAAACGTCACCCGGCAGCGCTTTCCGGGGTGTGACGACTCAAGCGGAAACCAGGCCCTCGGCCGCGGCGAAGCCGCTGCGGTGGGCGGCGGACACGGTGGCGACGATGCGCGAGGGAGCCCGGCTGCACCTCGACTACTCGGCACAGAGTCTGTGGAGCATCGACCGGATGATCGAGGGGATACGGCGGGAGGGAGCGCCGTTGGCCGCCGTGCAGGAGGTGCTGCGCGGGTTCGGTGCCTACGCCGGTGAGGTGATGGCGCGTCAGGCCGGGGCCGAGTGGTGGGCGACGGGCGGCGACCACTGGATCCGCACCCCCGACGGGCGCCTCTGGGACCCGATCGACGAGGCCCGCCGCTGTTACGCAGGGCACGGCTCGCTGCGGCTGCTGTGCCGCGACGCGACGACCGCCGTGCCCCGGAGCTAGCGTCAGACCGGCGTCCTCCGGCGCCGGCGTCAGCGGCCGGCGTCCTCCGGCGCCGGCGTCAGCGGCCGGCGTCCTCCGGCACTGGCGTCAGCGGTCGGCGTCCTCCGGCATCGGCGTCAGCGGTCGGCGTCCTCCGCATCGGCGTCAGCGGCCGGCGCGCCCCGCTCGGCGGGCACTGGCGTCAGCRCGCGGGCGCCGCCGTGGCGTCGTCCTCGATTCCGGCAGCGGTCGGCTCCGGGGCCGGCTCTTCGAGCTTGGCGGCCTTTCCGGCGAGGGTGCGGATCTCGGGCAGGTCGTCGTAGAGGTGCTGGCCGGGGCACTCGGTCGGGTAGCCGTCGCGGTGGCCGGAGATGCGGTGCAGCGTGACCTTCTGGCCCGTTTTGTACTTGCCGTTGTCGGCACCGGCGGTCAGCACCACCGTCCCGGTCGGGTCGATGCCGTAGAGGCCGAGCTTCCAGGCCGCGACCTTGGCGACCGACTCGCGCACGGCGGTGTTCGCGGTCGTCTTGCTGTAGTCGCCGAGCACCGAGACGCTGCTGGTGGCGGTGTTGAAGCCGTAGGTGTGCGCGCCGAGGACGGGCTTGTCCATGCCGCCCGCACGGCCCTCGAAGACCGTGCCGCACTTGTCGACGAGGAAGTGGTAGCCGATGTCGTTCCAGCCGTTGCTCCGCACGTGGTAGAGGAACACGCCGCGCACGATCGACGCCGACTCGGCGCAGGTGTAGTCGTTGGTGCCCGCCGTGTGGTGGACGAACATCGCCTGGGTGCCGGAGGTGTAGGTGGGTGGGTCCTTCACCAGGGACTCGTCGGCGCCCCAGCCGGAACGCGACGTGACGGCGGGACGTTCGGCGCTGGGCCCACCGGCGGCCGGTTCGACGACGCCCGGTTCGACGACGTCCGGTTCGACGGCCGTGGTCTGCACGGCGTCCGACCCGCCGTCCGGGTCGACCAGCTCGACGCGCAGCCCCTCGGGCAGCCGCGTGCCCGACACCCGCACCTGGACGCCGTCCGAGGGCCCGGTCCACAGCGGCTGGGTGCCTCCGCGGACCCCGGCGCGGAGGCGGTCGGGTCCGGTCTCGGGAGTACGGACGTCGGTGTCGAGCGCGCGCCACGCGCTCCATTCACCGCTCTCGCGGGAACGGGTGCGCACCTGCGCGGTGCCGTCCAGGGCCGCGTCCGGGTCGTCCCAGGTAATACCAATCATGCTGAACGGCTCCGTGGTGCGCGGGGCGAGGGACCGCTCGTGCGGGTCGCCGTCCGGCACCCGGACGGTGTGCACACCGTCGGAGGAGGAGGCCCGGGCGGGCTGGGTCAGGCCGAGCGCGCCGGCGGCCAGGGCGGTGGCGACGGCGGTGTGCAGCAGGAGGCGTGTCATTCGCGGCTCGATTCCGGTCCTCTTGGGGGGCGATGGGGGGCGATGGGAGGCGATGGGATGTTCTGATCGTCATCGTCATTCCCCCTTGCGGATCCGTCCGTTCGGTCTGCCGGAGAAATCCGGCAAACGGCGGAGGACCGGCAAAGGACCGGCAGAGGACCGGGCAGGGGCCCCGTGCGATACACGGGACCCCTGTATGTCGTCACCACGGCGGGCGACTTGTCACGCCGTCAGCAGGTGCAGCAGGATGCCGTCGCCGCCGTCCTCGCCGTCCTCGCCGTCCGTGCCGAACGTGAGGTCCGCCCGGCCGAAGCCGGACAGGTCCGTCAGCGACACCACCCGCTGTCACACAGGTGCCATTCACCCTGCTGTGACATTTCTCCGCCGCGCGGCGCTGATGATCGTGGAGGACGTGGCACGGACGCGTTCCCCGCGGTGCGGGCGCACAGGGCAGGGCATGCCGGGCATCCGGGGTGTTCCGGCCCGGGCGGACCCGCCGCGAACCCGGTACGGACGAGGACGGTTTTTGGGCCAGCGAGGGGAACCCCGGCGCGAGCAGGCGCGCGACGGGGAACTGGGCGCGGCCGTCGCGCGGGCCCAGGACGGTGACGAGGCGGCCTTCGCGGTCGCCTACCGGATCGTGCAGCCCGGACTGCTCGGCTATCTGCGCGGGCTGGTCGGGGAGGACGCGGAGGACGTGGCATCCGACGCCTGGCTGGAGATCGCCCGGGACCTGGGGCGGTTCAAGGGCGACGGGGCCGGGTTCCGGGGCTGGACGGCGACCATCGCCCGGCACCGGGCGCTGGATCATCTGCGCCGCCAGCGCGTACGGCTGAGGTCGTCCGCGCTGGAGCAGGACGTCCTGGACCTGCCCGGGCCGCACAGCACGCACGACCAGGCGCTGGAGGCCATGTCCACCGAGCAGGCGCTGCGGCTGGTCAGGGGCCTGCCGCAGGACCAGGCCGAGGCCGTGCTGCTCCGCGTCGTGGTGGGGCTGGACGGGCCGGCCGCCGCCCGCGTGCTCGGCAAGCGGCCGGGTGCCGTGCGGACAGCCGCGTACCGGGGCCTGAAACGCCTCGCCACCCGGCTGGGCGCCGAAGGTGTGACGGATGAGGCTCCCCGGACGCTGGGGGAGTCGAAATGAAGGATGACGGCGGTTCGGGCGGAACTCCCGGGCCCGGTGCCCTGAACAGGGCGGACGAGCGAGACGTATGGATCGGACCCGGAACTCCGGGCCGATCGGCCGGACCGGCCGGGTCCTACGGGCCATATGGGTCATACGCGTTGTATGGGTCCTACGGGTCCTACGGACCAGGCGGGCATCGCGGGACATGTGAATCGAGCAGGGACGGAACAGAACATGGGTGAACATCAGAGCGACGGCGGGTTTCCGGGCCGCCGGCGTGTGCACCCTGGGGGTTCCGCGTACGGCCACGGGGCGGCGTGGGACGCCGACGGCAGGCTGCCCGGCCACCGCGGGACGGCCGGCCTCGACAGCCCGGGCCTCGGCTCCCGTCGCGTCCTGGACGAGGCCGAGCTGGAGGCGCTGCTCGCGACCGCGCTCATCCGGGACCGGATCGACGCCGAGGCAGAGCAGCGGGCCGTGGCCGCGTTCGTGGCCGCCCGGGACGCCGGTGTGCACCGGGCCCGCACCCGCCGCCGGGACGACTGGCGGCCCAGGGAGCGCCGGCATCCGGGACGTTCGCTGAAGGCCACGCTCTCCGTGCTGCTCGCCAGTCTCACGCTGGGCGGGGTCGCGGTCGCGGCGATCGGCTCGGTGGGATCCACGGACGGCGCCGACGACCGCGACCCCGCCC
>NZ_NGFN01000251.1 GCF_002148965.1 Streptomyces swartbergensis
GCCCCGGTGCGGCCGCGGGTGCGGTGGGCGGCGGCGGGGGCGGAGCGGCGTTCTGGCGGCGCGGGTGGCTGTAGTCGATCGGGCCGCCCGTGGTGGGCGTGGACGACTGGGTGACGGCGTCGGGGTCCGGCGCCGGGCCGGGATACGACGGCGTCTTCGGCGCGGGCTGCCCCGGCCCGCCGGGTGTCTGACCGCCGTACGGCGACGTCGGTGGCGCCTGGCCCGGCTGAGGCGCGGTGCCACCCTGGTCCGGGCCGAGGGCCGGGGCCGCCGCCTGCCGGGAGCGGTCGCCGTCCGCCGTGCGCGGCGGCGGCACCTGCACCGAGCGGGCCAGCCCCTGGGCCACCGCGTCGTCGATGCGGCCGGCGAGCTGGTGGGCCTCGGGCAGCCCCTGGTCGGTGAGGAGGTCGGCGAGACCGCCCGCGTAGCCCTGGCCGACAGCGCGCACCTTCCAGGCGCCCTGCCGCCGGTAGAGCTCCAGGGCGACGACCGCCGACTCGGCTTCCAGGCCGGTGATGGTGTAGCTGGCGATCTCGACGCCGTCGAGGCCGGTGACGGCGACGAACGGGGCGGCCACGGCGCCGAAGCGGACCGGGCCCGCCCCGGCGGCGGGCAGGGCGAGCAGCACGCCGACCCGGTGGACGGTCTCCGGCACGGCGTCCAGGTCCACCGCGAGGCGATGGTCGGCGGCGGCCTGCCGAGAGACCTCGAGGCCCGGCTGGGTGGGTGCGCCCGGGTGGGCGACCCACTCCACGCCGTGGATCCGGCCGTTCTCGTCGCTGAGCGCGGCCGCGGCCACGATCGGCGTGCCGGCCGAGACCCGGATCTCGAGACGGGCCTGGGAGAGCGGGTGGTTCTGCCCCCGCACCAGCTCGGCCGTCATCGCCCTCTCCCCCTGTGTCGTTGTGTGGTGTCGTGTGCCGCTACCGGCCCGCCCCGGCCGGTTCCCCCCGGCCTCAGAGGACGGGCAGGATCGCCGGCATCAGGTCCTGGAAGGTACGGCCGTTGGCCGGGTTGCCGAGGGCCGTCAGCGTCCAGCCCGGGCCCGAGCGGTGCACCTTGGCCATGATCTGGGCCGTGTACTGGCCGCCGCCGGCCAGGGTGTAGCGGGCGAGCTCCTGACCGTTGGTCTCGTCGACCAGACGGCAGAACGCGTTCTGCACCTCCTGGAACGTCTGACCCGTGAAGGAGTTCACGGTGAAGACGATCTGGTCGATGTGGACCGGGACGCGCGACAGGTCGACGAGGATCGCCTCGTCGTCGCCGCCCTGGCCGACACCGCCGACGAGGTTGTCACCGGTGTGGCGCACCGAGCCGTCGTCGCTCACCAGGTGGCGGAAGAAGACGACGTCGACCGGCTGCTTGTCGGCGAACAGAACGGCCGAGGCGTCGAGGTCGACCTCTCGCGTACGCGAGCCGAACAGGCCGCGCCGGGGAGCCGCCTGCCAGCCGAGACCCATGCGCACCGCGGTCAGGCTGCCGCCGTCGTTCTTCTGCAGACTGATGGCCTGACCCTTGGTCATGTTGACGGTCACGCGCTGATCCCCTCTCGGACGTCCCCTGTTGCCGCGCAGCCGCGGTTGATCAGAACACTACGCAGGGGCACTGACAGTGACGTACCCCGGTCCGCACTTTGTGTCGGTCTTGCAACACTGCGCGTACGCGGTCCGCCGTCAGGCCAGGCCCGCCTCCTTCATCTGGCGCAGTTCCTTCTTCATCTCGGAGACCTCGTCGCGCAGCCGGGCGGCGATCTCGAACTGGAGGTCCGCAGCGGCGGCCCGCATGCGTGCGGTGAGTTCCTCGATCTGCTCGCTGAGTTCGGCCGCGGGGCGGTCGGTCGGCACCGTCTCCTTGGCCTTGCCCCTGCCCTTGCCCGGCTTGGCGCTCTCGGCCGCCCTGCTCAAGGAGGGCACGGGCGCCTTGGTGCCCCCGCCGTCCTTCTTCGCCTTGCGGTAGCCCGAGCCGAGCAGCTGCTCGGTGTCGATGTCCTCACGGGCGATCTGCGCGACGATGTCGTTGATCTTCTTCCGGAGCGGCTGGGGGTCGAGGCCCCGCTCCTTGTTGTACGCGACCTGCTTCTCCCGGCGCCGGTTGGTCTCGTCGATGGCCTTCGCCATCGCCGGGGTGATCTTGTCGGCGTACATGTGGACCTGGCCGGAGACGTTGCGCGCGGCGCGGCCGATGGTCTGGATCAGGGAGGTGCCGGAGCGCAGGAAGCCCTCCTTGTCGGCGTCCAGGATCGCCACCAGGGACACCTCGGGCAGGTCGAGGCCCTCCCGCAGGAGGTTGATGCCGACCAGCACGTCGTACTCGCCGGCGCGCAGCTCACGCAGGAGTTCGACGCGGCGCAAAGTGTCGACGTCGCTGTGCAGATAGCGCACCTGGATGCCCAGCTCCAGGAAGTAGTCCGTGAGGTCCTCGGCCATCTTCTTGGTCAGTGTGGTGACCAGGACGCGCTCGTCCTTCTCGGTGCGCTGCCGGATCTCGTGCACCAGGTCGTCGATCTGGCCCTCGGTGGGCTTGACGACGACTTCCGGGTCGACGAGACCGGTGGGGCGGATGATCTGCTCCACGACTCCGTCCGAGCGGGAGAGCTCGTAGGCCCCGGGGGTCGCCGACAGATAGACCGTCTGGCCGATGCGCTCCTGGAACTCCTCCCACTTCAGGGGACGGTTGTCCAGGGCGGAGGGCAGCCGGAAGCCGTGGTCGACGAGGGTGCGCTTGCGGGAGGCGTCGCCCTCGTACATGGCGCCGATCTGCGGGACCGTGACGTGCGACTCGTCGATGACGAGGAGGAAGTCGTCCGGGAAGTAGTCCAGCAGGGTGTTGGGCGGGGAGCCGGGCAGGCGGCCGTCGAAGTGCATCGAGTAGTTCTCCACGCCGGAGCAGGATCCGATCTGGCGGAGCATCTCGATGTCGTAGGTCGTGCGCATCCTGAGGCGCTGGGCCTCCAGGAGCTTGCCCTGCTTCTCCAGCTCGGCGAGGCGCTCGCCCAGCTCCTTCTCGATGTCGTTGATGGCCCGCTCCAGGCGCTCGGGCCCTGCGACGTAGTGAGAGGCCGGGAAGACGTACAGCTGCTGGTCTTCGCTGATGATCTCGCCGGTGACCGGGTGCAGCGTGGACAGCGCCTCGATCTCGTCGCCGAACATCTCGATGCGGACGGCCAGCTCCTCGTAGACCGGGAAGATCTCGATGGTGTCGCCCCGGACGCGGAAGGTGCCGCGGGTGAAGGCCATGTCGTTGCGCGTGTACTGGATGTCCACGAAGCGGCGCAGCAACTCGTCGCGGTCGTGCTCCTCGCCGACGCGGAGGGGGACCATGCGGTCCACGTACTCCTGCGGCGTACCGAGGCCGTAGATGCAGGAGACCGAGGCGACCACGACTACGTCGCGGCGGGTGAGCAGCGAGTTGGTCGCGGAGTGGCGCAGGCGCTCGACCTCCTCGTTGATCGAGGAGTCCTTCTCGATGTAGGTGTCCGACTGCGGGACGTAGGCCTCGGGCTGGTAGTAGTCGTAGTACGAGACGAAGTACTCGACCGCGTTGTTCGGGAGCAGCTCTCGGAACTCGTTCGCCAGCTGCGCGGCCAGCGTCTTGTTCGGCGCCATCACGAGCGTGGGGCGCTGGAGCTTCTCGATCATCCACGCGGTGGTGGCGGACTTGCCGGTGCCGGTCGCGCCCAGCAGGACGACGTCCTTCTCGCCTGCCTGGATGCGCTGGGCGAGTTCGGCGATGGCCGTCGGCTGGTCGCCGCTCGGCTGGTAGGGGCTGACGACCTCGAAGGGCGCCACCGTGCGTTCGATGTGGGAAACGGGCCGCATGGGATCCACCGTACGACCCCGCACTGACAACGGGCTCCGATCAGCGGTTCTGCGGGGTTCGGGGGCCGCGGTACTCCACGGTGCGGCGGGGGCGGAGCCGCAGACGCTGCGGGTTGTGGGCGGTGTGGGCCGGGATGCCGGGCCTCTGCTCGACGGCGACGACCGTGGGCTTCCCCATGATCATCAGCGGGTCGAACATCACCACGACGCCCGCGAGGAGGAGGAAGGCGAGCGGGCCGATCAGCATGGGTGCGAGGAGGGCCGCCGGCGACTCGCCCGCGGTGGGTTCGGCCGTGCCGTGCAGGTGGACGCTGAGGGCGGCCATGCCGGTGTAGTGCATGCCGCTGACGGCGAGCCCCATGACGAGGCTGGCGCCCACGCTCCACAGGAGGCCCCTGACCTGGCCGGCCGCCCACAGGGCGGCGGTGGCGGCGGCCATGGCGATCGCCACGGAGATGCCGACGGTGAGCGTGTTGTACTCCAGCTTCCCGTCCAGGCTCATGCTGGCCATGCCGAGGTAGTGCATCGACGCGATGCCCAGGCCGGTGATGGTGCCGCCGGTGAACAGGGCCGTTCCGCGGGCTCCCTTGTAGCCGACGATGAAGATCCCGATGCCCACCATCACGATCGCGACGGCCAGGCTCGCGAAGGTCATCGGCTTGTCGTAGTGGATCGGGGTCCCGCGGATCGTGAACCCCATCATCGCGATGAAGTGCATGGTCCATATCCCGGAGCCGATGGCCGCCGAGCCGAGGGCGAGCCAGCCTGGGCGCCAGGACTGGGCGACGAGCATGGACCTGGTGGTGCAGCGCAGGCCCAGGGCGCCGCCGAGGCAGGCCATGAGATAGGCCACCAGGGGTGTGACCAGGCCGTAGCTGAATCCGTCGACCGTGCCCTGCATGCGCGGCTGCCCTTCCCGCCCTTTGCGTCCCGGAATTCCTGATTGCGCCCCCTCACAGGACCGCAGGCAGCGGTCAGGGTGGACGCAGAGAGTATGACCCCCACCGGAACGGTCGAACGACTTTCCGGCAAAGAAACACGCCCTTGCCGCAGTTGTGCGGTACCAGTGAGCGGAATTGGGTCCTCTCCATTCAACCTGTGGTCATCCTGTACCCCTCTCGTGTTGACCCTCTGCTGTCACAGTTGAGCTGTCTGTGAAGCCGTGATCGCTCGACGCGAGGAGTACGTATGCACGCGCGCGCTGTTGCCGCCTCGACCACCGCGCTCCTGGGGACCGTCGCCCTCCTGTTCCCCGTCTCCCCGGCGCGGGCCGTCGGCGGCGGTTGGCCGCTGGTCATCGCCCACCGGGGGGCCTCCGCGTACGCGCCCGAGAACACCCTGGCCGCCGTGGACAAGGCGGCCGAGCTGGGCATCCGCTGGGTGGAGAACGACGTGCAGCGGACCAGGGACGGCGAGCTCGTCGTCCTCCACGACGACAACCTGCGGCGCACCACCGACGTCGAGGAGGTCTTCCCCGACCGGGCTCCCTGGAAGGTGAAGGACTTCACCGCCGCCGAGATCGCCCGTCTCGACGCGGGCAGCTGGTTCGGCCCCGCGTACGCGGGCGCGCGCGTGCCGACGCTGGAACAGTTCGTGAACCGCGTCGAGCGTCATCACCAGAAGCTTCTCCTGGAGATCAAGAACCCGGAGCTGTATCCGGGCATCGAGCGGCAGACGCTCAAGGTCCTCGGCAACGAGGGCTGGCTGGACCGGTCGCACCTGGCGGGCCGACTGATCGTGCAGGGCTTCAGCGCGGACAGCGTGCGGACGGTGCACGAGCTGAAGCCCGCCGTGAAGACCGGCTTCCTGGGCACGCCGCCCGTGTCGGATCTGCCGGGCTACGCCGGTTTCGCCGACCAGATCAACCCGTCGTACGGCTCGCTCTCCACGGCGTACGTGGCCTCCGTCCAGGCGTTCACCGGACCGCACGGCAGGCCGCTGGAGGTCTTCACCTGGACGGTCGACGACGCGGCGACGGCCCAGCGGGTCGCCGGGTACGGGGTCGACGGGATCATCACGAACAAGCCGGATGTGGTGCGGGAGGCCGTGGACGGGTGAGGCCGGGCCCGGATGCCGGTGGGCGGTCCGTCCGGCCGGGGCGGCGTCAGGTGGTGGGTTGTACGGCCGGGCCGCGTTGTCAGTGGTCGGTCGTACGGTGGGCGCATGGACAGCCATGGGCAGGGTGAGCAGCGGGTCGTGTGGGGCGTCGTCGACAGCGACATCGGCCCGCTGTTGCTGGCGGCGACCCGCGAGGGCCTGGTCAACGTGGTGTTCCACGCCACGGACGCGGTGCGGGACCGGGCGGTCGAGCGGCTGGCGTCACGGCTCGGCACCGAACCCGTCGAGGCGCCCGGCTCCCCGCTGCTGACCGAGGCGATACATCAGGTCGTGGCGTACTTCGCGGGTGAGCGCCGGGACTTCGACCTGCCGCTGGACTGGTCGCTGATCTCCGGGTTCAACCGGGAGGTCCTGCGCGAGCTGGCATCCGGTGTGCCGTACGGCACGGTCGTCGGGTACGGCGATCTGGCCGGGCGGGTCGGGCAGCCGGGCGCCGCCCAGGCCGTGGGCATGGCGATGGGCGCCAACCCGCTGCCGGTGGTGGTGCCCTGTCACCGGGTCGTCGAGAGCGGCGGCGGCATCGGCGGCTTCGGGGGCGGGCTGGAGACCAAGCGGAGGCTGCTCGCCCTCGAAGGGGTGCTGCCCGAGCCGCTGTTCTGAGGCCCTGGCCTGGTCAGGCGTAGTGCCGCGCCTCGAAGACGTTGCCGTCCGGGTCGCGGAAGTAGAAGCTGCGCGTGGCCTTGCCCCGGGCCCCGAAGGAGTCGTACGAGAGGTCCGACAGCGGTACGGAGCGTTCCTCCAGGCGGCTGAGAAGGGCGTCGAAGTCGCCTCGGGGCAGTGACAGGCAGACGTGGTTGACGGGGTGCCCCGCGCTGTCGGCGGCGCCGGGCAGCATCGTCATGCGTTCCGCGAAGGTCAGCGGCATGAGGTCGAGGATGGTCTCGTCGTTGACGCGTACGGAGGGGAACGGCACCTCACCGGCGGCGAACTCGGTGAGCCTGATCGTCTCCAGGCCGACGGCCTTCTCGTAGAAGTCGGCGGCGGCGATCGGGTCGCGCACCCAGAGGACGACGTGGTCGAGTCGTGGTGTGTTGTCCGTCATGCATCCCAGGCTGGTGACCTCGCCGACAGCCCGCAAGGGTTTGGCCCGGCGCGCCGCCCGCCAGAGATGAGGGAAGACCGACCGACAGGAGGCAGGCGCGTGGTGCTGGTGGTGTCAGAAGAAGTGCGGGAGGCGATCGACGCGCGTCGGCCCGTGGTGGCCCTGGAGTCCACGATCATCGCCCACGGACTGCCGCGGCCGCGCAACCTCCAGGTGGCGCTGGAGCTGGAGACGGCCGTGCGACAGGAGGGCGCGGTGCCCGCGACGATCGCCGTGCTGGACGGGCGGCCCCATGTCGGGCTGGACAAGGAGCAGCTGGAGCGGGTCGCGAACGAGGACGGCATCCGCAAGCTGGGCCACCGCGACCTGCCGCTCGCGACGGCCTCCGGGGCGAGCGGGGCGACCACGGTGTCGGCGACGGCGCTGCTGGCGGCGCTGGCGGGCGTACGCGTGTTCGCGACGGGGGGACTCGGCGGGGTACACCGGGAGTGGACGGTGACGCAGGACGAGTCGGCCGACCTGGGGTTGCTGGCTCGGACGCGGATCACCGTGGTGTGTGCCGGGGTGAAGTCGATCCTCAACGTCCCGGCGACCTTGCAGCGGCTGGAGACGCTGGGTGTCGCGGTGGCCGGTTACGGCACGGACCGGTTCCCCGGCTTCTACCTGTCCGACTCGGGTCATCCGGTGGACTGGACGCTGCGGACGCCGGAGCAGGTGGCGGGCGTCATGCGGGCCCAGGACGACCTCGCCGGGCCGGAGTCGGCGCTGATCGTCGCCAACCCCGTGCCCGAGGCGGAGCAGCTCGATCCGGAGCTGCACGCGCGCGTGCTCGCGGAGGCGCTGCACGCGTGCGAGGAGGAGGGAATCACCGGCCAGGCGGTCACGCCCTTCCTGCTCGACTACCTCGTGCGGCACACCGACGGCGCCTCCCTGAGCGCCAATCTGGCGGCGGTCCGCGGCAACGTACGCCTGGCGGCGCGGATCGCGGCGGCCTGGGCACGGGGATGACCGGCGCCGGGGCCGACCGCGGTGCGGCGGGCAGAGCCTGCTCGGCGGAGAGCGGAGCCGGGCCATCGGAGGTGGCGGCGGACTCGGCGAAGAGCGGGACACGCTCGGCGAAGGGCGCAGCCCGCCCACCCGAGGCCGCGGCGGGCTCGGCAGCAGGCGGGACGCGCTCGGCGGCACGTCGAACCGGCCCCGTGGAGGTCACAGCGGGCTCGACGGAGAGCGAAGCCCGGCCATCGGACGTGGCAGCGGGCTCGGCAGAGAACGCAGCCGGACCATCCGAGGTGGCAACGGGCTCGGCAGCAGGCAGGACGCGCTCGGCGGCACGTCGAACCGGCCCCGTGGAGGTCACAGCGGGCTCGACGGGGAGCGAAGCCCGGCCATCGGACGTGGCGGCGGGCTCGGCAGAGAGCGGAACCGCTCCAGCGGAGGTCGCCGCGCACTCGGCGGACGGCGGTGCGCTGCTGGTCGTCGGGGACGTCATCACGGATGTCGTCGCGCGGCACGAGGGGCCGCTCGCGGCCGGTACGGACACGGCAGCCACGATCCGGACGGTGCCGGGCGGGGCGGGCGCCAACGTCGCGTGCTGGGCCGCGCACGAGGGCGCGGCGGAGGTGCGGCTGCTCGGGCGCGTGGGGGCGGAGGCCGCTGCCTGGCACGAGCGTGAGCTGGTGGCCCACGGCGTGCGTCCGCGGCTCGTCGTCGACCCGCAGGCGCCGACCGGCACGGTGATCTGCCTGGTGGACGGGGGCGCTTCGGCGGAGCGGACGTTCCTCACCGACAGCGGCGCGTCGTTGCGGCTCGAACCCGCCGACTGGTCCGACACGCTGCTCGACGGCGTGGCCCGGCTGCACCTGTCGGGCTATCTCCTGTTCTCCGAACCGAGTCGCGCCCTGGTGACGGTGGCCCTCGAAGCCGCACGCACGCGTGGCGTGCCGGTGAGTCTGGACCCCGCGTCGGCCGGTTTCCTCGGGGAGCTGGGCGCCGGGCGGTTCCTCGCGCTCGTCGAGGGCGTGGACGTGCTGCTGCCCAGCCGGGACGAGGCGTGCTTGCTGACGGGGCTGACCGACGCGGCCGACGCGGCGGCCGAGCTGAGCCTGCGTGTTCCGATGGTGGTCGCCAAGCAGGGGCACGAGGGCGCGCTCGTGGCCCGGTCCGGGAAGGTGTGCGCCCGCGTACCCGCCGTACCGGCGACGCCACGGGACACCACGGGCGCCGGTGACGCCTTCACCGGCGCGTTCCTCGCCGCCCTGCTCGCGGGTGCCGGGCCGGAGGACGCGGCGGCGGAGGGCTGCCGGGCGGGTGCCAGGGCGGTGGAACGGGTGGGCGGCAGACCGCCCCTGCCCGGCTGATGCCCGATGCCCCGCACGCCCCTGGCTACTGCTTGCGTCCCCACGCCGAGATCATCGGAGCCGTCGTCAGGTCCAGGACGCCGGACGTGACGTTCGCGAGATGCCGGTCGATGTCCTGGTCCGTGGCGAGGCCCGCGCTGACCAACTGGTCGCGGATCTGACGGATCGTGACGGACTCCAGGGCGGCGCAGGCCGGCGAGCCGACGGGGAAGTAGGCGTCGGCATGCACACGGGTCACGCCGGCCTCCCGGAGCAGCCGCGGGAGGATGCGGCCGCAGGGGAGGTCGGTCCCGCGGTCGGCGAGCAGGCTGCGGAAGGCGTGCCGCAACCGGTTCGCGAGCTGCTGCTCGGGGCCGTACTCGTCGGGGCAGAGCAGCGGCTGAAGGGCGGGGTCGGCGTCCTCGACCAGGATGCGCCCGCCGGGGCGCAGCGCCTGGACCATGGACCGCAACGCCTGTGCCCGGTCGGTCACGTAGACCAGGGCGAGACGGGCGTGCACCAGGTCGAAGCCCTCCCCCGGCGGCTCCTGGGCGCCGAGGTCGTGCACGCGCACCTCGACGGGCTGCCGGGCAGCGGGGGCGAGCCGTGAGGTGTCGGTGGCGGTCGCGACGACGCGTCCGGTCGGGCCGACCTTCTTCGCCAGCCAGGACACCACGGAGGTGCCGCCGGCTCCGACCTCCCAGCACCGCCAGCCGGATCCGATGCCGAGCGCTTCGAGATGCCGGAACGTCGTGGGGTCGAAGAGAGCGGCGAAGGCGCTGAAGTGCTCTGCCGCCTCGGTCTGTCGGTTGTCGAGGAGGTACCCATCGGTTCGCGTCATGCCGCGATCATCCCAGTTGCCCGACTTGTCCGCGACGGTCGACGCTCCGGTACGAAGAGTCGACGCTCCCGGGACGAGACCCACACGGCCCCAGACGAAAACCGCAAAAGCCGCACGGCCCCGTACGGAGAACCGCGCGGCCCCCGCACGCGTCGATATCTCAGGACGACGGAACCAGCGGAAGCCCTGCGGACCCGGCAGGGGCCCTACAAACCCGGCGGGAGCCCTACGGACCCGGCGGGAGCCTGCGCCCCGGCGGGACCCCTTCGCCCCGGCGAGAGCCTCTCGGTCATGGCCGGGAACCACCTCGTCCACAGCCGGGAACAAAGCGGAACGGGCCGTTTCCACAGGCTTACTCGCAGCTCACGTCGGCCTGGCAGACTGACGAGCCAAGGCGCGGGACGGCGCGCGGAGCTCCACGCAAGGAGATGCAGATGTCCATGGCAGGGAATCTGCGGAAGGTCACGAGCCTCGGCGGGGTCGGCGGCCTCCGCAAGGTGGCTCGGCTGGCTCGACGGCGCCCGCGCGTCGACCTGAGCCACCCCGCCCGCTCCCCGCTGGGCTCCTCGGTGGTGAACTGCGTGACGTACCGGGACGGTGTCCGCACCTCTGCGCGCGGCGATCTGGTGGACGCCGTGGAGTCGGTGCGCAAGAAGGGCGAGGGTTTCGTCTGGCTCGGCCTGCACGAACCGACGGACCGGGAGTTCGCGGGCATTGCCGAGCTCTTCGACCTGCACCCCCTGGCCGTGGAGGACGCCGTCGAGGCCCACCAGCGCCCCAAGCTGGAGCACTACGACGAGACGCTCTTCGCGGTGTTCAAAACGGTCTGCTACGTCGAGCACGAGGAACTCACGGCCACCAGCGAGGTGGTGAACACCGGCGAAATCATGGTCTTCGTCGGCAAGGACTTCGTGATCACGGTGCGGCACGGCCGGCACGGCTCGCTGGGCCCGCTGCGCGAGGAGCTGGAGTCCGATCCCCACCAATTGGCGAAAGGCCCGTCCGCGGTGCTGCACGCGATCGCGGACCATGTGGTGGACGACTACCTGACCGTCACGGACTCGGTGCACGCGGACATCGACCAGGTCGAGACGGACGTGTTCGCGGAGACCGGCGCGCGGGTGGACCCGGGGCGCATCTACCAGCTCAAGCGTGAACTCCTGGAGCTGAAGCGGGCGGTGGCGCCGCTCAGCCGGCCGCTGGAGGATCTCGCCACACGGCCGATCCGGGCGGTCGACCCGGAGATACAGGCCTACTTCCGCGATGTCTCGGACCACCTGCTGCGGGCGAAGGAGCAGATCGCCGCCTTCGACGAACTGCTCAACTCCATCCTCCAGGCGCACCTCGCGCAGGTCACGGTCGCCCAGAACGAGGACATGCGGAAGATCACGGCATGGGCCGCGATCATCGCCGTGCCGACGATGGTCTGCGGGGTGTACGGCATGAACTTCGACCACATGCCGGAGCTGCACTGGCGATACGGCTACGGCATGGTCATCGGCGTCATATCCGTCGCGTGCCTGACGCTGTACCGCGGGTTCCGGCGCAGCGGCTGGCTCTGACGAGGGCCGTGCCCCGCGTGGTCGGGGTGAGGTGACGCGCGGTCAGCCCGGGGTGGTCCTGGCGTAGACGCTCTCGGCCCATGAGGCGATCTGGTCGCCCGCCAGATGCCGGGCCAGGTCGGCTTCGCTGATCATGCCGACCAGGCGCTTGTCCCGGATGACGGGCAGCCGGCGGATCTGGTGCTCCTGCATCTCGTGGAGCACCTCGCCGACATCGGCGTCCGCGTCGATCCAGCGAGGCGTGCCCTTGGCCATCTCGCCCGCGGTGACCTCGGCGGGGTCGTGGCCCAGGGCGACGCAGCCGACGACGATGTCGCGGTCGGTGAGGATGCCGCACAGCCGCTCGTTCTCGTCGCTGATGGGCAGGGAGCCGACGTTCAGTTCGCGCATGAGCTGGGCCGCGCGGTCGAGGGTTTCGTGGGCGGGGATCCACTGGGCGCCGCGGTGCATGATGTCTCCGGCGGTGGTCATGACGTCCTCCCGGTGCCGGACGGCCGGCGCGGCGCGGGAGGCACCGCGAGTCCCGGCGCCCTTCATTCTCGCCGCGTCACCCGGCGCCCGCACACGGAACAGCGCTCCGGGCGCGCGGCAGCTCGACCAGCATCGGGATGCGACCCGGCAGCGGCTCACCCGCTCCACGCCGGATGGCGCGGATCATCGGCCCGTACCAGGACGTCGGCCGTGCCCGCCGGGTCGGTCTCCTGCTCGTAGCGCTCGAAGGCCGGCAGGGTCCAGTGCTCGGCCTCGGGCGTGCGGCGGCGCAGGGCGCCCGGGGAGAGCAGGACATGAACGCTCAGATCGAAGGGGAACCAATGCCGAAGGAGGAAGGGCCCGTGCAGCAACAGCACACCACCGAGCGGGAGTTGTACATAGGGGCTGCGGGTCGCCCGGTCTGCGGCCGGGTCCCACAGGTCCGGCAGGACGCGGCCGTCGCCGCCGGCTTCGAGAGGGCCGAAGACCTCGCGCCACAGGGCGCTGGTGTCGTGCCAGCCGCTGTAGTAGGACTCCACGTCCTGGTGGCCGTACTCCAGTCGCACGGAGGCGGGGCGCAGGAAGCCCTCCGTGCCCACGACGAGCGAGGAGCGGCCGCGTATGCGCAGCGCCTCGGAGACACGCTGGGCGAGGTCCCCCGGGCTGGCGGCCGGGGCGCCGTCGAAGGCGACGCGCGGCCAGGGACTGCCGTCGGCGGGCTTCAGGTCGAGCAGGCGCTCGGCGAGCAGGTCGCCGAGCCGGTCCCAGGTGATCGCTTCGAGTCGCACACGGCCCATGATGCGCCAGGCCGCGGCAGGACGTGTCAGGCCGGCGGGCGCCACAGACATCGGGGAGGGCGCGGCAGATCGCGAGGCGCCGCGATCGCCCGGGTCTCCTCCGGCGGATGCAGTGCGCGCCGCCGCCGGCGGGAATGAACCCCCTATGGTCCATGAACCCCCTGTGGTCCCGGAACCCCGTACGGCCC
>NZ_NGFN01000252.1 GCF_002148965.1 Streptomyces swartbergensis
GGTGGGGGGACCGCTGAGGGACCGGACCGATCATGCCGTGGCGAAATCGACGGGTGGAGGTGAAGGTGTGAAGATTGGGCGGCTGGTTCCGTTCTCGTCCGGCTGCGTGGTTCTCTTGCCCAGCTGCACATGGGGGCAGGCGGCCGGGCGGGCCTCGCGGAGAGCGGGCGTCATCCACAGCCCCGCCGCGAGGGCGCGCGTCGTCGTACGCTGGAGACCCCCGGCCCGCGGAGCGCGTCGGGCCCGTCGTGTTGCCCACCCCCTGGACGGAATAGCCCCGAATGAGCCTGCACGGTCTGCTCGACGCCGTAAGTAAGGACGCCGCCCTCGCGGAAGCGATCAACGCGGCCGCAGACGGCAACCGCATGCACGTCGACCTGGTCGGCCCCCCCGCGGCCCGCCCCTTCGCGGTCGCCGCCCTGGCTCGCGACACGGGCCGCCCGGTGCTGGCGGTGACGGCGACCGGCCGCGAGGCGGAGGACCTGGCCGCGGCCCTGCGCTCCCTCCTCCCGCCGGAGGGGGTCGTGGAGTATCCGTCCTGGGAGACGCTCCCGCACGAGCGGCTCAGCCCCCGCAGCGACACCGTCGGCCGCCGCCTGGCCGTGCTGCGCCGCCTGGCCCACCCCCGCCCCGACGACCCCGAGACCGGCCCGGTCTCCGTCGTCGTCGCGCCCGTGCGGTCCGTGCTCCAGCCGCAGGTCAAGGGCCTCGGCGACCTGGAGCCGGTCTCCCTGAGGTCGGGGCAGAGCGCCGACCTCGGCGACATCGTCGAGGCGCTCGCGGCCGCCGCGTACGCGCGCGTGGAGCTGGTGGAGAAGCGCGGCGAGTTCGCCGTCCGCGGCGGCATCCTCGACGTGTTCCCGCCCACCGAGGAACACCCCCTGCGCATCGAGTTCTGGGGCGACGACGTCGAGGAGATCCGCTACTTCAAGGTCGCCGACCAGCGCTCCCTGGAAGTCGCCGAGCACGGCTTGTGGGCGCCGCCGTGCCGCGAGTTGCTGCTCACCGAGGACGTCCGCGCGCGGGCGCGTGCCCTGGCCGAGGCGCACCCCGAGCTCGGTGAACTGCTCGGCAAGATCGCCGAGGGGATCGCCGTCGAAGGCATGGAGTCCCTCGCCCCGGTCCTGGTCGACGACATGGAACTGCTGCTCGACGTGCTGCCCAAGGGCGCCATGGCCGTGGTGTGCGACCCGGAGCGGGTCCGCACGCGCGCGTCGGACCTGGTCGCCACCTCGCAGGAGTTCCTCCAGGCCTCCTGGGCGGCCACCGCGGGCGGCGGGGAAGCGCCCATCGACGTCGGCGCGGCCTCGCTGTGGTCCATCGCGGACGTCCGCGACCGGGCCCGCGAGCTGGACATGATGTGGTGGTCGGTGTCGCCGTTCGCCGCGGACGAAGAGCTCACGGAGACATATGCCGCTGACGCGGCGGGCGACACCCTGAAGCTGGGGATGCACGCCCCGGAGACCTACCGCGGGGACACCGCCAAGGCGCTCGCCGACACCAAGGGCTGGCTCGCCGACGGCTGGCGCACGGTGTTCGTCACCGAGGCGCACGGCCCGGCGGCCCGTACGGTCGAGGTGCTGGGCGGCGAGGGCATCGCCGCCCGCCTGGACGCGGAGCTGGCCGAGATCTCCCCGTCGGTCGTGCACGTGGCGTGCGGCTCGATCGAGCACGGCTTCGTCGACCCGGCCCTCAGACTCGCCGTACTGACGGAGACGGACCTGACGGGCCAGCGGGCGGCGGGTCGCGACGGCGCCCGGATGCCGGCCCGCCGCCGCAAGACCATCGACCCGCTCACCCTGGAGCCGGGCGACTACATCGTCCACGAGCAGCACGGCGTCGGCCGCTACATCGAGATGGTGCAGCGCACCGTGCAGGGCGCGACCCGCGAGTACCTGGTCGTGGAGTACGCGCCCGCCAAGCGCGGCCAGCCCGGCGACCGCCTCTACATCCCCACCGACCAGCTGGAGCAGATCACCAAGTACGTCGGCGGTGAGGCCCCCACCCTGCACCGCCTCGGCGGCGCCGACTGGACGAAGACGAAGGCCCGCGCGAAGAAGGCCGTCAAGGAGATCGCCGCCGATCTCATCAAGCTCTACAGCGCCCGCATGGCCGCCCCCGGGCACGCCTTCGGGGCGGACACCCCCTGGCAGCGCGAGCTGGAGGACGCCTTCCCCTACGCGGAGACGCCCGACCAGCTCACCACCATCGCCGAGGTCAAGGAGGACATGGAGAAGTCGGTCCCGATGGACCGGCTGGTCTGCGGCGACGTCGGCTACGGCAAGACCGAGATCGCGGTCCGGGCCGCCTTCAAGGCCGTCCAGGACGGCAAGCAGGTGGCCGTCCTGGTGCCCACGACGCTGCTGGTGCAGCAGCACTTCGGGACGTTCAGCGAGCGGTACGCGCAGTTCCCGGTGAGCGTGAAGGCCCTGTCCCGCTTCCAGACCGACACGGAGGCCAAGGCCGTCCTGGAGGGCCTGCGCGAGGGCTCGGTGGACATCGTCATCGGCACCCACCGCCTGTTCTCGTCGGAGACCAAGTTCAAGGACCTGGGCCTGGTCATCGTCGACGAGGAACAGCGCTTCGGCGTCGAGCACAAGGAGCAGCTGAAGAAGCTCCGCGCGAACGTCGACGTGCTGACCATGTCCGCCACCCCGATCCCCAGGACGCTGGAGATGGCGGTGACCGGCATCCGCGAGATGTCCACGATCACGACCCCTCCGGAGGAACGGCACCCGGTGCTGACCTTCGTCGGCCCCTACGAGGAGAAGCAGATCGGCGCCGCCATCCGCCGCGAGCTGCTGCGCGAGGGCCAGGTCTTCTACATCCACAACCGCGTCGAGTCGATCGACCGCGCGACCGCCCGGCTGCGCGAGATCGTCCCCGAGGCGCGCATCGCCACCGCCCACGGCCAGATGTCCGAGCAGGCACTGGAACAGGTCGTCGTCGACTTCTGGGAGAAGAAGTTCGACGTGCTGGTGTCCACGACCATCGTGGAATCCGGCATCGACATCTCCAACGCCAACACCCTCATCGTGGAGCGCGGCGACACCTTCGGCCTGTCCCAGCTGCACCAGCTGCGCGGCCGGGTGGGCCGTGGCCGCGAGCGCGGGTACGCGTACTTCCTCTACCCGCCGGAGAAGCCGCTCACGGAGACGGCGCACGAGCGGCTCGCGACCATCGCCCAGCACACGGAGATGGGCGCCGGTATGTACGTGGCGATGAAGGACCTGGAGATCCGCGGCGCGGGCAACCTGCTCGGCGGGGAGYAGTCCGGCCACATCGCGGGCGTCGGCTTCGACCTGTACGTACGGATGGTCGGAGAGGCCGTCGCCGACTACCGGCGCCAGCTGGAGACCGGCGAGATCGAGGAGGAGCCGCCGCTCGAGGTCAAGATCGAGCTGCCCGTCGACGCGCACGTCCCGCACGACTACGCGCCGGGCGAGCGGCTCAGGCTCCAGGCGTACCGCGCCATCGCCTCCGCCAACACGGAGGAGGACATCAAGGCCGTACGCGAGGAACTCGTCGACCGCTACGGCAAGCTGCCCGAACCCGTGGAGAACCTGCTGCTCGTGGCCGGTCTGCGGATGCTCGCGCGGGCGTGCGGCGTCGGCGAGATCGTGCTCCAGGGCACCAACATCCGCTTCGCGCCCGTGGAGTTGCGCGAGTCGCAGGAGCTGCGGGTCAAGCGGCTGTACCCCGGGGTCGTCATCAAGCCGGCCGCGCACCAGGTGCTGGTGCCGCGCCCGAAGACCGCGAAGGTCGGCGGGAAGCCGCTGGTCGGAAGGGATCTGCTGGCCTGGGTCGGGGAGTTCCTGACGTCGGTGCTCGGGTCCTGACGGCCCGGGCCCGCCGAGACCCCGTCAGGCCACCGGTCGTACGTGCGCCCCGGTGGCCTGACGCAGTGCCGCCGCCAGCCGGTCGCGGACCGCGACCTGCGCGGCGATGCGCGCGTCCAGCACCGCGAGACGGCCGGCGGCGACCCGGAGCGCCTCCTCGGAGGCGGGCCCGGCCGTGACGTCGCCGTCCAGGCACGGCAGGAACACCCGTACGTCGTCGAGCGTCAGGCCCACGTCCAGCAGACGGCGGACGTTGCGGACGCGGACGGCCGTGCCGGCGTCGTACAGGCGATAGCCGTTCGCGGCGCGTGCGGAGGTGATGAGCCCCGCCTGCTCGTAGTGGCGCAGGGCGCGCGGCGTCGTGCCGGTCGCCTCGGCGAGTTCACCGATCCGCATACGTGGTTCCGCCATGCGCATCAGTCTCATGCGACGACCGCGCCGCCGTCCACCGGAAGGATCACGCCGGTGACGAACGAGGCCTGCGGCGATGCCAGTTGCGTGATCGCCCACGCCACCTCCTCGGGGCGTCCGACCCGGCCGAGCGGCGTGTGCGCGAGCTGCCACGCGCGGATCGCGGCCTGCTGCTCGGGGGTGTGCCCCGCGTGTTCGCCGATCGGTGTGTCGATCGCGCCCGGCGCCACGGCCGCGACCCGGATCCCCAGCGGGGCGAGCTCGACCGCCCAACTGCGCGTGAGCACCTCCAGGGCCGCCTTCCCGGCCGCGTACAGGGAGTTGCCCGGCCAGGCGCGCTGCCCGACGGACGTCGTGACGTTCACGATCACGCCCCGGCTGTCCTCCAGAGCCGGGAGCGCGGCCTGCACGAGCAGGACGGGAGCGAGGAGGTTCGTCGCGAGCTGGGGCTCCACGGCGGCACGTGTGTAGGTGCGCAGGGACTGGGAGTTGACGATGCCCGCGTTGTTCACGAGCACGTCGATGCGGCCGTGCCGGTCGAGTGCCGTACGGACGATGCTCTCGGGCCCGTCGTCGGCCGTGATGTCGGCGACGAGCGGGCTGATGCGAGCCGGGTCGTGAGCGGCGGTCCCGGCGAGCGGCGCCTCGCGGCGGCCCACCGCCACGACCTGTGCGCCCGCGTCGGCGAACGCGTGGGCGGTGGCACGGCCGATGCCGGAACCGGCGCCGGTGACAGCACGGTTCGAGAGGTCTCTCGCCGGGGCTCTCGCCGGGTCTCTCGCTGGGCCCCTCGCTGGGCCTCCGGATACGGGGATGGGGACGCGGAGGAGGATGGGGATGCCATGCGGGGATCGTCGGACCCTGACGTCAGTGTCAAGGTCAAGCGCGAGTGCCGAGGCCATGCCCGTATGGCACGAGGGGGGCGAGCGACGGCTACTCGGCGTGGCGGAACAGCATCCCCGCCAGCTTGCGGAACACCTCCTCGGGGTCCTGCTCACCCACCGGGTCGTCCAGGTTGTGACTGAGCAGCAGCGTGGCGAAGCCGTGGGCCAGGGACCAGGCGGCGATGCCGGCGAGTCGGGCGTCGGTGCCGCGGCCTTCCGCGGGCACCGCCGTGACGGCCTCGCGCAGGGCGTCCGAGGCGAGGGCGCGCGCCGTGGTCAGTTCCAGGTCGCCGGTGCGCAGCAGTTCGGGCGCGAACATCACCTGGAAGTGCGCCGGATGCTCACGCGCGAAATGTACGTAGCGCACACCCGCCTCCTCCAGGTCCGCCGCCGCCCTGAGCGCGGTCGCGAGCAGCCCGAAGCCCTCGGCGGCGATCGCCGTGAGCAGTCCGGCGCGGTCCTTGAAGTGGTGGGCGGGCGCGGCGTGCGAGACGCCGGCGCGGCGGGCGAGGTCGCGCAGACTCAGCCCGGACGGACCGTCCGCCGCGATGGCGTCGAGGGCGGCGGTGAGGATGGCACGGCGCAGGTCGCCGTGGTGGTACGGACGGCCGCTGGGGCCCTTCTCGGTCGCTGATGCCTTGCTGGAGCTCATGGTCAGGAGCGTACGCCGCATCTAGGCATTGACAAGTTCAGGGTCGCCGGAGCAATCTTGTCAGTGTCAAGTTGAGTGCCTGGGCCGGACGCGACGCGGCGGAAGTGGCGGCGGTCAAGTGCGATGGGACCACCGACCGCGCTGCCGAGGTGGCGGCCCGGATCGGGGCGGACGCGAGTGTGTGGAGGTATGTCATGCCAGAACAGCTCGGCGAGATCGACGGAGTCGCGGTGACGCGGGACGGCGGCGTGGAGCCGACTCGCGTGCGGCAGATGTGGCACCTGCTGGAGCCCCTGCACGCGGTGCTGTACTACGTGCCGGAGGCCTTCGAGGAGGCGGCGGCCCTCGGGTACGGCACCCGGGAGCGCTGGCCGAGCTACTTCGCCTACCGCGCCGCCCCGTTGGGGGAGGCCGGCCCGGAGCGGGTGGCCTCGGCCTTCTACAGCTTCAGTCCTCGCATGGTCGCCGAGTATGTCGAACCGGCGTGGCGGGTCGCGAGTCCGGACGCGGTCCTCGAAGCGCGGACGCGTGCGGTCGACCGGGCCTACCGCGCCCTGTTCGGCGACCAGGTGGACAGCCCCGCACTGGCGGAAGCCGCCGCGCTCGCCCGGCGTGCGGCCGAGGCGGCGGACCCGGCCGGCCGGCCGCTCGCCGCGGCCAACGCCGCGCTCGACTGGCCGCGGGCCCCGCACCTGCAGTTGTGGCACGCGGCGACGATCCTGCGCGAGCACCGCGGCGACGGCCACCTCGCGGCCCTGCTCGTGGCCGGCCTGGATCCGGTGGAGGCGCTCGTCTCCTTCGCCGCGATAGGCGCCGCGTCGGTGGAGCGCTTCGAGAGCCGTGGGTGGAGCTCGGAGGAATGGGCTGCCGCGCGCGACCGCCTGGCCGGCAGGGGCCTGGTTGACACGGACGGCGGGGCCACGGAAGCGGGCCGCGCGCTGCGTGACCGAGTGGAGCGGCATACCGACCGACTTGCCGCCGGGCCCTGGCAGTTGCTCGGCCCGGATGGCGTCGACCGTCTCGCCGGACTGCTGGGCGACTTCTGGGTCGCGGTCCTGGCGTCGGGCCTGCTGCCCCAGGAGACGACGTTGGGCATAGGAAAGGTCTGATGGGGCGKGCTGATCGGGCGGGTGCGCGGGCCTGCTCGGGCCGCCGGCTTCATCCGCCTCCCCCACGCGCCGTCGGGCAAGGGAAGCCGCCCGCAGGAGGTGCGTCCTGGTTGCCTCGCCGCGGACGGCCTCTGATGTTCGGAGGCCTTACTGCTGGTCGGGCCGGTCGCGGTCGCGGTCCATGCCGAGCGAGCCCTCGATCCGCTGCTGCCCGGTGTCGATCTGGTCCTCGTACTTGCCGCCGGTCCTCTCGTTCATCTGCTGTTCCGCGGTGTCGGAGCCTTGCTTGCCCTTGTTCCGCGCATGGCTCTTGAACTTGTCGAAGATGCCCATTCAGAACTCCTTCCCGAGATGACTCAGAACCGACGATACGCGTGACATGCGCGGTATGCCCATTTGATTCCAGTTTGGTCTATACCTCTGCGCCGGGTGGTCGCCCGTGAACACGCTGTGCCGGGGCCTTGTCACGACGACCGGCCGGTTGCGGTACAGCTAAAAAGGCCGCCGGACTGGCGGTATCGGCCTGTGGAACGGATATACAAGTCAACCTGGGACTAGGCACAGACCGCCCGTGCGGTGGCGGAACAGGCGAGCAGGGGAGGGGCGCACGGTGAGGCGTCTGAGGGGTGGGGCGGCACTGGCTGTCGCGATGATGGTCGCCGGTTCGGCGCTGGCCGGCTGTGAAGGCCTGGCCCCGCCAGCGGACGGCGGTGGTCCCTCGGGTTCCGGCGTCCCTACGGCCGGGGACGGACGAGCCGTGAACCCGCTGGACAACCCGGACGGCACGAAGCCGGGCCTGGCGGCGATCACGTCCACCGAGGACAAGGCGAGGGCCCGGGCCCTGATCGAGAAGGTGGAGACGAAGGGACGCGGGCCCAGGACGGGCTACGAACGGGACAAGTTCGGCTACGCCTGGATGGACTCGGCACCGGCCGACGTCCCCTTCGCCCGCAACGGGTGCGACTCGCGCAACGACCTCCTGAAGCGTGACGGGGAAGACCTTCGCTTCCGGTCCGGCTCGGACTGCGTCGTCATGGCGCTGACGTTGCACGACCCGTACACCGGGAAGGTCATCGAGTGGACCAAGTCCCGCGCGACGGAGGTCCAGATAGACCACGTCATGCCGCTGTCCTACGACTGGCAGATGGGCGCCTCGCGCTGGACGGAGGACAAGCGGGAGGCCATCGCCAACGACCCGCTCAACCTCGTCCCGGTGGACGGGCGGACCAACAGCTCGAAGGGCGACTCCGGTCCGGCGTCCTGGCTGCCGCCCAACAAGCGGATCCGCTGCGCCTATGCGGTGCGCTTCGCCCAGGTGTCGCTGAAGTACGAGCTTCCCGTCACGGCGGCGGACAAGCGGATGATGCTGGAGCAGTGCGGCGGCTGAAACGGCACCGGGCTGCCGGTGCGGTTGCTGCTGGGCCAGAAAGCACTTTCCAACTCCGACTCGATGTGCTGAGGTGGCACGTGATGTCACTGGACGAGTGACGGGGGCTCGATCGGAGAGTGACGGATGCCGAGTGGACTCGTCGCGCTGGCGCTCGGCGGCTTCGGTATCGGTCTGACCGAGTTCCTCATCGCGGGGCTGCTGCCGCAGGTGGCGTCCAGTTTCACGGTGTCCGAGGCGGCCGCGGGCTGGCTGATCTCCGGGTACGCGCTGAGTGTCGCGGTGGGAGCGATCGCGCTGACCGCGGCGACGGCACGGCTGCCCCGCAAGCAGGTCCTGGTCGGGCTGGTGGCCCTGTTCGTCGTCGGCAACCTGCTCTCCGCCATCGCGCCGAACTACCCGGTGATGCTGCTCGGTCGGATCGTCGCGGCGCTGTGCCACGGTTCCTTCTTCGGTATCGGCTCGCTGGTCGCCCGCAGTCTGGTCGTGCCGGAGAAGAAGTCCCAGGCCGTGGCGATCATGTTCGCCGGGCTGACGGTCGCGAACGTGCTGGGCGTGCCGTTCGGCGCGCTGATCGGCGAGCGCTGGGGCTGGAGGGCGGCGTTCTGGGCGGTCACCGCGATCGGCGTGCTCGCGCTGGCGGGAATCGCCGCGTTGGTGCCCGCGTGGGCGGGCCGGGTCCGGCCGGCAACGGGAACGGATCCCCTACCGGGTCGGTCGGTCACCGGGCCTGACGAGTCGGACCCAGCGCCCCCCAGCGGCCTGCGGGCGCAGCTGCGGGCGTTCCGGTCCTGGCAGGTCTGGCTGACGCTGGCGGCCACCGCGCTCAGCTACGGCGGGATGTTCGGCGCGTTCAGCTACATCGCCTACACCTTCACCGAGGTCAGCGGTTTCGCCCCGGCGGACGTCGCCTGGCTGCTGATGGTGTACGGCGTCGGACTGGTCGTCGGGAACCTGGTCGGCGGGCGCGCGGCCGACCGCGACCGTGACCGAGCCCTGGTCCTCGCCCTGTTCGGACTCACCCTCACCCTGGCCCTGTTCGGGCTGCTGGCCGGCAGCGCGACCGCCTCGGTCGTCCTGGTGTTCGTGATGGGCGTGACCGGGTTCGCCAGCGTGCCCGGGATGATCACGCGAGTCACCGACTACGCGCACGGAGCGGCACTGGCCGCCAGCGCCAACGTGTCCGCGTCCAACGTCGGCAACGCCCTCGGCGCCTGGCTCGGAGGCCTGGCCATCACCGCGGGCCTCGGCTACACCTCACCGCTCTATGTCGGCGCCGGCATCGCCCTGTTGTCCACAGCGGTCATGGTGATCGCCGCCCGCCGGGCAAGGTCTCCCCGGGCGGCGGACCGTGCCCCCGCGTCGTAATTCGGTTCCGGCTGTGCGCCGTCATGCCTACCGTGACCGCATGCACGCGAAGATATCGAGCCTCGCCGACCGCCCGGACATGCTGGAGCGGGTCGTCGGGATGGCGGACAGCTGGCCGGAGTTCACGATCCAGGACCTCGTGGGCGCCGCGCACTTCCCCCGGATCGCCGCCGAACTCCCGGAGTACGTCCTGTTCGCCGAGGACGAGCAGGGCGAGATCGTCGCGAACGCCTACAGCGTGCCCTTCGCCCTGAAGGCCGAGGGCCGTGGCCAACTGCCCGCGAACGGCTGGGACACGGTCCTGGTGTGGGCGTTCTCCGACCTGCGTCGCGGGGTCCGACCCGACACCGTCAGCGCGATCTCGGTCTCGATCGCCCCGCACGCCCAGGGCCGCGGCCTGTCCGCGGTCATGCTCTCCGCCATGCGCGACAACGCCCGGGCGCGCGGCTTCCGGGAGGTCGTCGCCCCGGTCCGCCCCAACGCCAAGCACCTGGAACCGCACACGCCCATCGAGGAGTACGCCCACCGCGTCCGCCCCGACGGCCTGCCCCAGGACCCGTGGCTGCGGGTCCACGTCCGGGCCGGTGCCACCATCGACTGCGTGGCACCGGCGTCCATGACGGTCGCCGCCTCACTGGCGGACTGGCGGCGCTGGACGGGGCTGCCCTTCGACACCCAGGGCGACATCGAGGTGCCCGGCGCCCTGGTGCCGGTGCGCTGCGAGCCCGAGCGCGGATACGCGGTGTACGTCGAGCCCAACGTGTGGATGCGGCACGCCTTGTGACCGCGGCACGCCTTGTGACCGCGGCACGCCGTGTGGATGCGGCACGCCTTGCGACGGGGCACGCCTTGCGACGCGGCACGCCTGTGACGCGGCTGGCCTTGGCCGCAAAGCTTCCTTTACGAGCCGTAGGCCGGCTGGCCTGCCAGCGCGGCGAGTTCGGGAGCGGGCTCGACGCCCAGCAACCGGATCCCCGTGCAGCGGGTGGACGAGGTGCTCGCGCAGGTCGGGCTCACCGACGTGGCGGGCAAGCGGGTCGGCGGGTTCTCGCTCGGCATGGCTCAGCGCCTGGGGCTGGCGGGCGCGCTGCTGGGCGATCCGGGCGTCCTCGTCCTCGACGAACCCGCCAACGGCCTCGACCCCGAGGGCATCGCCTGGATGCGGGGACTGCTGCGCGCACTGGCGGCCGAGGGACGCACCGTCTTCGTCTCCAGCCATCTGCTCGCCGAGATGGCGCAGTTGGTGGACGACGTGGTGATGATCGGGCGCGGGAAACTGATCACCCAGGGCTCCGTCACGGACCTCACCTCCCTCAGCTCCACCGAGGAGGTGCTGGTACGGGCCGAGGAGCCCGAGCGGCTGCGCGACCTGGTCGTGGAGCACGGCGCGACCGTCGTCGAGGCACCCGAGCGCGCCGAGTCGCTGCTCGTCTCCGGGATGAGCAGCGAGGACATCGGCAGGGCGGCGCCCGGGCCGGACTGGTCCTGTTCGAGCTGGCGCCGCGCCGCCGCACGGTCGAGGACGCCTGTCTGAAGCTCACGGCCGAGTCGGTCGAGTACCGGGGCTCCGTGCATCAACCGGTGGAAGGGAGCCGGGCATGACCACGGCCGTACTGCGGACGGAAGTCGACAAGCTGCGGTCGCCGGCCTCGACGTGGTGGTTCCTCGGCATCACGGCCGCGGTGTCGCTGGCCCTGAGCGGCTTCGGGGTGCGGGAGACGGCGGAAGGACAGGAGCCGGGCATCGCCGACGTCCTGACGGGACCGGTCTTCGCCCAGTTGCTCATCATGGTCTTCGCCGCCCGTTCGGCCACCATGGAGTTCCGCAGGGGCACGATCTGGGCCTCCCGGCTGGCCGTGCCGTCCTGGTACCGGCTGCTGGCGGGCAAGGCGGCGGTCTTCGCCGGGCTCGCCGCACTCGCCGGGGCGGTCCTCATGGCAGGTGGCCTCGCCGTGGCCGCGCTGGCGGAGCCCACCGCGCGGCTCACCCCGGACTCCGGACTCGACTGGCGCCAGCTCCTCACCGTCCCCGTGGCGTTCGCGATCACCGCGGTCATCGGTCTCGCGGTCGGGCTGCTGCTCAAGAGCGGAGGCGCGACCGTGGCGGTCGTGCTGGTGTGGTCCCTGGTGGCCGAACCGGCGCTGGGCGCCGCGGGCGAATGGCTGCTCAGCGTCGACATCGGTGCCTGGCTGCCCTTCATCGCGCTCAGCGACTTCCAGGGACAGCCCGGCGGAACGCCGTTCCCCGGCGGTCCCTACGCGGCGGGTCTCTACGTCACCGTCCTCGCCGTCGGGCTGCTGACGGCGGCGATCCGGCTGCAGGAGCGCAGGGAACCCTGACCGCACCGGAGACCCGGAAACCCCGGGAGGGGAGCCGCGCCCACCCCCCGGACGCGGCTCCCCTCCCGGCCCGGTCCGCGCGGCGGTGCCGGAAGTCCTGGTGAATCGTTGGTCGAATGGGTTGGCCAGAGCTCGGCCACTGCCTAACATCGATCACCGCAAGACCTTGTGCGCCCGCCCGTCGCCCGACCACCACCCCTGGCGGAGGCGCTGCGCGCCGCACCTGTCATGCAATCTCCTCGGGAGGTCCCCTTGCACCGCCGCCGTCGCACCGCGCTCCTCCTCACCGCAGCGATCGCCGCCGCGGCGCCCCTCCTCACCGCCTGCGGCAACGACGCGCATCCCGGCGCGGCGGCCGTCGTGGGCGGCCAGCGGATCACCGTCTCCCAACTGGAGGAGCGGGTCGGCGAGGTACGCGCGGCCCAGCGGGCGGCCGTACGGAACGACGCCCAGTACCAGCAGGCCATCGCCGGGACCGGCACGCTCACCCGCGACACCCTGCAGACCATGATCCTCGACCGGGTGCTGCACCGCGCCGCCGCGGACGCCGGTGTGACCGTCACCCGCAGGGAGATCCAGGAGATGCGGTCCGGTCTGGAGGAGCAGGCCGGCGGTGCCAAGCAACTGGAGACGACCTGGCTCCAGCAGTACGGCATCCCGCCGCAGCGCCTGGAAGAGAACCTCCGCCTCCAGCTGGAGGCCCAGAAGCTCGCCGAGAAGCTCGGCACCGACACCAACCGCCCCGAGTTCTGGAAGGCCCTGTCCGAGGCCTCCAAGGACCTGAACGTCGACCTCAACCCGCGCTACGGCACCTGGGACGTCCAGAAGAGCAGCCGGGCCGACGCGAAGACGCCCTGGGTGCGGGACGTGTCGGCGGCCCAGGCGCAACAGAGCATGTAGCAGCAGAGCATGCAGGGCCCACCCCGTCCACGGGGCCTGTGGATAACTTCAGGGGCTGTCGGCGGCGTGGGATAGCTTCGAATCGTGAACGCCAACAGCCCCGAAGCCACCCCGGGCCCCGTGGACGGGGTGGGCCCTGCATGCTCTGCTGCTACA
>NZ_NGFN01000253.1 GCF_002148965.1 Streptomyces swartbergensis
GTCGAGGGAGGGGCGGACGGGGCCGTGACCGGGGGAGAGGCGGATGCCGTCGGGCTCCCACGAGAGCCGGAGGGTGGCCGCGTCGCCGTCCAGGGCGTAGGGGCCCTGCGGGGGCGAGGGCAGGTCCGGTTCACGGCTCCTGTCCGCCGGCTGCTTCGGCGTCGGCCCGTCCGGCCCCACCGTCGCCATCGTCCCGCCCGACGCCAGCACCGGCAGCAGCCGCTTGGCGATGCCCGGGTCGGCCCCCGTGAGGATCACCGCCGCCGCCACCGTCTCGACCAGCGGGCCCGGCACCGCGTGGCGGCCCAGCTCCACGAAGGCGACGGCCAGTTCGACCGGACGCGGCCCCAGTCCGCCTTCGTACGTCTCCGGAACCGCCAGCGCGAACACGCCCGCCTCCGCGAGACGGGACCACAGGGCCCGCCCGCTCGCATGCTCGCCCCGGCTCCAGTCCCGGATCACCGCCGGAGTGTCCGACGCCGTCAGCAGGGCGTCCAGTGAGGCGGCGAAGGCCCGCTGCTCGGCGTCGAGGAGGAAGCGCATCAGAGGTGCCCCTTCGGTGTCGGCCGGGCCGGCCGCTGTGGTGAGACGCGCGGCTTCCCTGGCGCCCTCGGCGTCAGCGCGGTCCTCGGCCCCGGCGGAGCCCCCGGCATCAGCGGCGTCCCTTCGGCAGGCCGAGCAGGCGCTCGGCGATGATGTCGCGCTGGATCTCGTTCGTGCCCGCGTAGATCGGGCCGGCGAGCGCGAAGACGTACCGCTGCGCCCAGTCGGTGTCCGCCGCCTCGCCCTCCGGGCCGAGGAGGTCGAGGGCCGTCTCGTGCAGCGCGATGTCCAGTTCGGACCAGAAGACCTTGTTCAGGCTCGACTCCGGGCCGACGGCCTCGCCGTCCAGGAAGCGGGAGGCCGCCGCGTACGTGAAGAGCTGGTAGGCGCGGGCGCCGATCAGGGCGTCGGCCACCCGGTCCCGCTCGGACACCGGGCTGCCCCGCTCCCGCCACAGCCCCTCCAGCCGCCGCGCGGCCGCGAGGAAACGGCCTGGGGAGCGGAGCATCAGCCCGCGTTCGTTACCGGCCGTCGCCATCGCGATCCGCCAGCCCTGGCCGGGTTCGCCGATCACGTCCTCGTCGGGCACGAAGACCTCGTCCAGGAACAGCTCCGCGAACGCCGGCTTGCCGTCGAGGCGGGCGATCGAGCGGACCGTGACGCCGGGGGCGCGCAGGCCGAACATGAGGTATGTCAGGCCCTGGTGGGGCTTCGCGGTGTCCGGATCGCTGCGGAACAGGCCGAACGCGCGGTCGGCGAACGCGGCACGCGAGGACCACGTCTTCTGGCCGCTCAGGAGCCAGCCGCCGTCCGTGCGCACGGCCCTCGCCCGCAGGGACGCCAGGTCCGACCCGGCCTCGGGCTCCGACCAGGCCTGCGCCCAGATCACCTCACCGCAGGCCATCGGGGGCAGCACCCGGGCCCGCTGCTCCTGGGTGCCGTGGGCGAAGAGGGTGGGGGCGAGCAGATGGATGCCGTTCTGCCCGACGCGTCCCGGGGCGCCCGCCGCCCAGTACTCCTCCTCGAAGAGCAGCCACCGCAGGAGCCCCGCGTCCCGCCCGCCGTACTCCGCCGGCCAGTCGACCACCGACCAGCGGTCCGCGGCCAGCTCCGCCTCCCAGGCGCGGTGGGCTTCGAAGCCCTCCGCCGTCTCCAGGGAGGGCAGGGGCTCGCGCGGCACACGCGCGTGCAGCCACTGACGCACCTCGGTGCGGAACTCCTCGTCCGCCGGCGAGAACGCGAGATCCACGACCGCCCTCCTTCCCTAACAAGTGTTTGGTAGGTTAGCGTGAGCCCATGACAGACGTCGAGAGTCCCTCGTACGTGCCCGGGCACGGCGTGCTGGAGGGGCGGACCGCCGTCATCACCGCCGCGGCCGGCGCGGGGATCGGCGGGGCCACCGCGCGCCGCTTCCTGGAGGAGGGTGCGCGCGTCCTGATCAGCGACGCGCACGTACGGCGGCTCAAGGAGCACGAGGCGGAGCTGGCCGGCGAGTTCGGCGCGGCGTCGGTCGCCGCGGCGCCCTGCGACGTCACCGACGAGACACAGGTGCGCGCCCTCTTCGACACGGCCGTCCGGGAGCACGGGCGCCTCGACGTCGTGGTCAACAACGCCGGTCTCGGCGGCACCGCGGACCTCGTCGACATGACCGACGAACAGTGGTCCCGCGTCCTGGACGTGACGCTGAACGGCACGTTCCGGTGTGTGCGGGCCGCGCTCCGTCACATGCGGGGCAGCGGCGGGGTGATCGTCAACAACGCCTCCGTCGTCGGCTGGCGCGCCCAGGCCGGGCAGGCCCACTACGCCGCCGCGAAGGCCGGCGTGATGGCGCTGACCCGGTGCGCGGCGGTCGAGGCGGCCGGGTACGGGGTGCGGGTCAACGCCGTGGCGCCCAGCCTCGCCATGCACCCGCATCTGGTGAAGGTGACCACGCCCGAGCTGCTCGCCGAGCTGACCTCACGCGAGGCCTACGGGCGGCACGCCGAGCCCTGGGAGGTGGCCAACGTGATCGTGTTCCTGGCCTCCGGCTACTCCTCGTACATGACGGGGGAAGTGGTCTCCGTCAGCAGCCGGCATCCCTAGGACGACAATGGACCCGTGCCTCCTACGAAGAAGAAGCCCCAGGTGACCGCCACAGAGCCCGCCGCGGCCGCCGCCGCCCGCGACCGCCGCGCCGAACTCCTCGGCACCGCCGCCGAGGTCTTCGCCGAGCAGGGCTACAACGCCACCACCGTCCGCAAGATCGCGGACCACGCGGGGATGCTCGCGGGCAGCCTCTACTACCACTTCGACTCCAAGGAGTCGATGCTGGAGGAGATCCTGCGCACCTTCCTCGACGAGCTCTGGGACGGCTACGACGCCGTGCTGGGCGCGGGACTCGGCCCGCGCGAGACGCTTCAGGCCCTGGTCACCGAGTCGTTCCGGGAGATCGACCGGCATCGCGCGGCCGTCGCGATCTACCAGAAGGAGAGCAAGCAGCTCGTGGCGCAGGAGCGGTTCGCGTTCCTCGCCGAGTCGCAGCGCAGGTTCGAGAAGGCGTGGCTGTCCACGCTGGAGCGCGGCGTCGCCGAGCGGGCCTTCCGGGCCGACCTCGACGTCCGGCTCACCTACCGGTTCGTGCGCGACACGGTGTGGGTGGCCGCGTCCTGGTACCGGCCGGGCGGGCAGCACAGCCCGGACGAGATCGCCCGGCAGTACCTGTCGATGGTGCTGGACGGGATCGCCGTACGCGAATAGCCCCTTTTGATCTGAGGGAGTTGCCATGGCCGAGGCCTACATCGTCGAAGCGGTCCGCACGCCCGTCGGGCGGCGCGGGGGAGGACTGAGCGCGGTCCATCCGGCCGACCTCGGCGCGCATGTGCTGAAGGAGCTGATGAGCCGCTCCGGCGTGGATCCGGCCGCGGTGGAGGACGTCGTCCTCGGCTGTCTGGACGCGGTGGGGCCGCAGGCCGGGGACATCGCGCGGACCTGCTGGCTGGCGGCCGGGCTGCCCGAGGAGGTGCCGGGCGTGACCGTCGACCGGCAGTGCGGCTCCTCGCAGCAGGCCGTGCACTTCGCCGCGCAGGCCGTGCTGTCCGGCACCCAGGACCTGGTGGTCGCCGGCGGTGTGCAGAACATGTCGATGATCCCCATCGCCTTCGCCACCCGGCAGGCCGCCGAGCCGCTCGGGCTGACCCAGGGCCCGTTCGCGGGCAGCGCGGGCTGGCGGGCGCGGTACGGGGACAAGCCCGTCAACCAGTTCGCGGGCGCCGAGATGATCGCCGCGAAGTGGGGGATCAGCAGGCAGGAGCAGGAGGAGTTCGCCCTGCGGTCCCATCAGCGGGCGGTGCGGGCGATCGACGAGGGCCGCTTCGACCGCGAGACCGTGCCGTACGGGGAGGTCACGGCCGACGAGGGCCCGCGCCGGGACACCTCCCTGGAGAAGATGGCAGGCCTCAAGCCGGTCATCGACGGCGGCACGATCACCGCCGCCTGTTCCTCGCAGGTCTCCGACGGGGCGGCGGCGATGCTGCTGGCCTCCGAGCGGGCGGTGCGCGAACACGGGCTCACCCCCCGCGCGCGGGTGCACCATCTCTCGGTGCGCGGCGAGGACCCGATCCGCATGCTCACCGCCCCCATCCCGGCCACCGCCCACGCCCTGAAGAAGACCGGCATGACCATCGGCGACATCGACCTCGTCGAGATCAACGAGGCCTTCGCCCCGGTCGTCCTGGCCTGGCTGAAGGAGACGGGCGCGGACCCGGAGAAGGTCAACGTCAACGGCGGTGCCATCGCCCTGGGCCATCCGCTCGGCGCGACCGGCGTGAAGCTGATGACGACCCTGCTGCACGAACTGGAGCGCACCGGCGGCCGGTTCGGCCTGCAGACCATGTGCGAGGGCGGCGGACAGGCCAATGTGACGATCATCGAGAGGCTGTGAGACGCCGACGGGTGTCCTCGGCCTCCTTCATGATCCGCTCCACCAGCTCCGCGCACGACGGCAGGTCGTCGATCACCCCGGCGACCTGCCCGGACGCCATCACGCCCAGGTCCGTACGGCCGTCCACCATGGACGCCTTGAGCAGCATCGGCGTGTTCGCGGCGAGCAGGACCTGGCTCCAGGTCAGATCCTTGCCGTGCCTGAGGGCGAAGCCGTCTTGGAGCATCCGGCGCCAGCTCGTGCCGGACAGCTTCCGATAGCCCGCCGCCCTGCGGACCGCCTGGAGGGCACCCCTCACCCGGCCGGACCGCTCCAGCGCCTCGACCAGTTCCGTCCGCAGCATGCGATGCGGAAGCCCGTCCACCGCCCTGGTGACCGTCACATCCCGCACCGTCGCCGCCAGGTACCGCGCCTTCACCGCCTCCGGCACGGTCGAGTCCGAGGTGAGCAGGAACCGCGTGCCCATCGCCACGCCCGCAGCCCCGTAGGCCAGCGCCGCGACCAGCCCCCGCCCGTCGAAGAACCCGCCCGCCGCCACGACCGGTATGTCCACGGCGTCGACGACTTGCGGCAGCAGCACCGTCGTGGCCACCTCGCCGGTGTGCCCGCCGCCCTCCGTGCCCTGCACCAGCACCGCGTCCGCGCCCCAGCCGGCGACCTTCTCGGCGTGCCGCCGCGCCCCCACGGTCGGCATGACGACCACACCGGCGTCCTTGAGCTCGCCGATCAGCTCCCGGGACGGGGCCAGGGCGAAGGAGGCGACCCGGACGCCCTCCTCGATCAGGATCCGCACCCGGTCACCGGCGTCCGCCGCGTCGGCGCGCAGGTTCACACCGAACGGCGCGTCGGTACGGGCCCGGACCTCCCGGACGGCCGCGCGCAACCGGTCGAGCGTCATCGTCGCCGAGGCCAGGATGCCGAGAGCGCCCGCGTTCGCCGTGGCGGAGACCAGGCGCGGGCCCGCCACCCAGCCCATCCCGGTCTGCACGACCGGATGGCGGACCCCGGTCAGCCGGGTCAGCGCCGTCTCCATCACGAGGCGACCTCCCTGGTACGGGTACCGGCTGGGTCGAGGACCTCGCGGATCAGCCGGAGCTCCTCGGCGGTCGGCTCGCGGGTCGGCGGCACCTCGTCCGGGACGGCGAGCTCGAAGCCCGTCGCCTCCCTGACCTGCTCCACCGTCACACCCGGGTGCAGCGAGGCCGGGCGCATCGAGTGGTCGGCGGTGGTGAAGTCGAAGACACCCAGGTCGGAGACGACCCGCGGGATGCGGTGGTGACGCGCGCCGGCCGCGTGGTCGTACCCGACTCCGCAGACCATGTCGACCCGCTCGACGAAGACCCGCCGGGAGTGCCTCGGGATCCAGTAACTGGTCGGATGGTTCAGGGTGTTGACCGGCGCGCCGCGCACCCCGAGCAGCTGCCGCCGCGGCCGCTCCCAGTCGCCGATGCACGAGATGTTCTGGTTGCCGAACCGGTCGATCTGGCTCGCGCCCATCATCACGTGCCGCCGGCCGCCGGTCACCAGGGCCAGATGCTGCCGGTACGGCAGCCAGCCCTCCGTCGTCCCGTCCGGGCGGACCAGCAGCGCCTCGCCGTCGGTCAGCAGCAGGTCCGGCGCGAAGGTGAGCCGGGCGAGCCGGGCGCCGATGGAGGGGATCAGCCCCATGGGGCTCGCGAGCACCTCGCCGTCGCCCCGCCAGGCCTCGGCGCAGGCGATCACGCAGTACTCGGCGCGGGTGACGCCCGTCATGTCCCCTCCCCGACGGCCGACCGGTACGCCTGCTCGTCCCCGGCGAGGAACCGGGCCGCGAACTGCGGCCAGGGTGTCGTCGCGTACGCCTTCTGGAAGGCCTCGTCCCGGCCGTAGTCAGGCGCGCAGGACGTGAAGTGCGCCCCGTTCGGGGCCTCCACGACGCCGGTCACCGTGTGCCGCTTGACCAGCAGGGTCTGGGGCGCCGCCGTCTTCGTCAGCTCGGCCGTGTCGACGATCCGCTCGCAGCTGACGTACGCCGTGTCCGCCGCCTCGCAGAACAGGTCGTCGAAGTAGGGGTCCGGACCCAGGTACTGCCCGTTGCCCAGCCTGTCGGCGCGGTTCACGTGCACCAGGGCCGCGTCGAGGCGCAGGGCGGGCATCGCCACGAACGTCTCCCCGTCCTCGTACGGTGACGTGACCGTCCGTAAACCGGGGTTGACCCGCATCACGTCCGAGCCGAGGCCGGCCCGCACCGGCAGGAACGGCAGCCGGTTCGCCGCCGCGTGCAGGCCCCACATGAACATCGCCTCGTCGATCTCCGTCAGTGCGAAGGCGCCCCGCTCGCGGGCCGCGCGGTAGTGCGGCTCCAGGGGGATCGAGTCGAGGGTGACGAACGCCGTGACCAGTTTCCGGATCCGCCCGGCGGCGGCCAGCATGCCCACGTCCGGGCCGCCGTACGAGACGACCGTGAGATCGGTGACCTCCGACCTGAGCAATGCTCTCACCAGGGCCATCGGCTTGCGGCGCGAACCCCAGCCGCCGATGCCGAGGGTCATGCCGCTGGACAGGCGGGACACGGCCTCGTCGGCCGTCATCGTCTTGTCGCTCACCTACGCGCCCTCCTTCCCGAAGCCGGCGCGCACCCGGTCGGCCACCCCGCTCAGGCCCGCCTCGAAGGTGAAGCCCTGCTCGAAGCGGTAGCTGCGGCGCACGTCGACCGGGTCGATGCCGTTGAGGGCGGCCTTGGCCAGGCGCAGCAACTGCCCGTCCTTGGCGGCGATCTCGCGGGCCAGCGTCAGTGCGGCGGCTCGCAGTTCCCCGCGCGGCACGACCTGCCACACCGAGCCGTGCGCGTGCAACTCGGCCGCGGTCGCCGTGCGCGAGGTGTAGTACAGGGCGCGCATCAGATGCTGCGGGACCAGCCGGGCCAGATGGGTGGCCGCGCCCAGCGCGCCCCGGTCCAGCTCGGGCAGCCCGAAGACGGCGTCCTCGCTCGCCACGATCACGTCCGCGTTGCCCACCAGACCGATACCGCCGCCCAGGCAGAAACCGTGCACCGCCGCCACGACCGGCACCGCGCAGTCGTACACCGCGGCGAAGGCCTCCGCACAGGCGTGGTTGGCGCCGATCAGCGCACTGTTCCCGTCCTTCTGTATCTCCTTGATGTCCACGCCCGCGTTGAACCCGCGTCCCTCGGCCGTCAGCACCACGCACCGGACCTCCGGGTCGCGCCCGGCCGCGCGCACCGCTTCGGCCAGGGCGAACCAGCCGGCCACCGGCAGGGCGTTCACCGGCGGGAAGCCGACCGTGACGACGGCTGTGCCCTTTTCCACGCACGAGGTGGAGACACCCATGGCCGCATCAGCTACCTTTCCACCTAACGTTTGTTAGGTGGAAGGTAGCAGTGAATGGAGCTGGACGGGAAGGTCGCCGTCGTCACGGGCGGGACCCGGGGCCTCGGTGCCGGCATCGCGCGTGCCTTCGTACGGGCGGGCGCCGAGGTCGTGGTCTGTGCCCGCCGCCCGCCGGAAGTCCCGCTGCCCGGGACGCAGTTCGTGCCGCTGGACGTCCGGGACGCCGAGGCCGTCCGGCGCCTGTGCGGCGAGCTGCCCCGGCTGGACGTCCTCGTCAACAACGCCGGCGGCAGCCCCCACCGCCCGCTCACCCACGCCGGCGCCGACCGGCACGCGCGCGTCGTGGAGCTCAACCTCGTGGCTCCGCTGACCGTGTCCCTCGCCGCGTACGAGCACCTCCGGCGGGCCAGGGGCTCGATCGTCATGATCGGCAGCGTCAGCGGAGGCCGCCCCTCACCGGGCACCGCCGCCTACGGCGCCGCCAAGGCCGGCCTGGAGAACCTCGCCCGCTCGATGGCCGTGGAGTGGGCGCCCGACATCCGCGTCAACACCCTCGTCGTCGGCATGGTCCGCACCGAACTGTCCCACCTCCACTACGGCGACCAGGACGGCGTCGCCGCCGTCGCCCGCACCGTCCCGCTCGGCCGCCTCGCCGAGCCGTCCGACGTCGGCCGGGCCGCGGTCTTCCTCGCCTCGGACGCCGCCGCCTACATCAGCGGGGCGAGCCTGCTCGTGCACGGGGGCGGGGAGCGCCCCGCGTTCCTGGACGCGGCGAACGCCGGCCACACGCCTGTTGCCGACAAGGAGAGCCGACATGAGCGAACTCTGTGAGGGGCGGGTCGTCGTCGTCACGGGCGCGGGCCGCGGGCTCGGCCGCGCCCACGCGCTGGCGTTTGCGGCCGAAGGGGCGCTGGTGGTCGTCAACGACTTCGGGGTGGGCCTCGACGGTGCGCCCGAACCCGACGGTCCCGCTGCCCGCGTCGCCGAGGAGATCCGCGCGGCGGGCGGCGAGGCGGTGCCGCACGGCGGCGACATCGCCACGACCGAGGGCGCCGCCTCCCTCGTCCGGACGGCCCTGGAGAAGTACGGCCGGCTCGACACGCTCGTCAACAACGCGGGCTTCCTGCGTGACCGGATGCTGGTCAACCTCGATGAGGACGACTTCGACGCCGTCGTACGCGTCCACCTCAAGGGCCACTTCCTGCCCCTGCGGCACGCCGCCGCGCACTGGCGGTCGGAGGCCAAGGCGGGCCGCGCGCCCGAGGCGCGGATCGTCAACACCAGCAGCGGCGCGGGCCTGCTGGGCTCGGTCGGACAGGGCAACTACAGCGCCGCCAAGGCCGGGATCGTCGCCCTGACCCTGGTCGCGGCGGCCGAACTGCGCCGCTACGGCGTCCAGGTCAACGCGATCGCCCCCGCCGCCCGGACCCGCATGACGGAGCGCACCTTCGCCGACACCATGGCGGCACCCGGCTCCGGCTTCGACACGATGGCCCCGGAGAACGTCTCCCCCCTGGTCGTCTGGCTCGGCTCGGCCGCGAGCGCCGGGGTGACGGGCCGGGTCTTCGAGGCGGAGGGAGGCCGGATCACGGTGATGGAGGGCTGGCGCCCGGGCCCGGGCGTGGACAAGGGCGAGCGGTGGGCTCCGGCGGAGGCGGGGGAGGCGGCGCGGAAACTGCTGGCGGAGGCGGGCGAGCCCGGGAGGGTGTACGGGGCTCAGGGGTTCTAGGAAGGTTCCAGGGAGCCCAGGAGTCGTCTTACGTATCGCACTCCAACACACTCCGGCACAACGCACACCGCGCCCGAACCCGCCCCCGCACCGGCACCCTGATCCGCTGATGACAGGTCGGGCAGGGAAACGACACCCGCAACCGCCCGCCCCCGTCGGGAGTGAACGAGTACCGCACATCCGGCTGCGGCGGCCCGGACGGCGCATGTCGCCGATCGCGCGCGTACCGCCGCCGCCCCGCCCATCCCGCCGCGGTCAACGGCGGCTGCTGCTCATCCTGACGGGCCAGCTGCATCCCCTTCACATACGCCGTGTACGCCTGCGGACTGGTGAACCACACCGACGGGTCCTCCCCGAACACCAGCGCCCGCTTGGCCAGCACGTACCCGAACTCCTCCGACGTGAGATACCCCAGCTTCTGGGACGACGCCCGGTCCTCCCGGTACGCGTCCAGCAGCAGCCAGCCCGCGCCCAGATACGTCGTCGCCGTGTCCGTCAGGATCTCGTTGTCGCGCACGCCCGGGAAGGACAGGTCGAGGCGGTGCAGGTACACGTGCATCACCTCGTGCGCCAGGGCCGCCCCGATGTCCCGCCGATGCGTACGGAACCGGTCGTTCAGCTCCACGAAGTACTCCGGCCCGGCCACGAGCTCGACGTTCGCCGCGTGCCGCATCTCCCGGAAGCTCACGATCAGCCGGGCGTCCGGCAGCCGGTAGTGCCGCACCAGCTCGTGCGCCACCCGGTGCGCCCCCAGATACAGGTCGTCGGTGTCGCAGAACGCCACGTCGGCGGGGACCACACTGGTGGCGAACGTCTGGATCGTGTCGTACGACAGCCGCTTATACAGGGCCGTGATGGCGGCCCGCACCGTCTCCAGATGCGGGTACCCGTGTTCGACCGGCCCGTCGTTCGCCACGCCTCACCCCCAAGACGCCTGAACCCGATTCCACTGTACGAAAGTGTGGCGGTCGCGGGGCCGCGCCGGCGCCGCGAAAACCGGTCGTCGCCGCCCTGGGCCGCTGGCAGAATCCGGGCCGTGACCAGCGAACAGCGCTCCGTCGCCGCATCGCTCCGGGTGGGCGGCCAGGACGACGAACTCGAGAAGCGGCTCGACGAGGAACTGACCGCCTTCAACACCGCGGCCGCCGACGGCGCCCCCACCGAGCCCCTCTCCGTCCGTGTCGCCGACGAGGCCGGCGACCTGATCGGCGGGCTGACCGCCTGGACCTGGGGCAGCCTGTGCTCCGTGGACATGCTCTGGGTGCGCGCGGACCAGCGGCACGCCGGGTGGGGCGGCCGGCTGATGCGCGCCGCGGAGGAAGAGGCCGTCCGGCGCGGCTGCACGGACATGATCGTCTCCACGTACAGCTTCCAGGCGCCCGGCTTCTACCCGCGGCTCGGCTTCCTGGAACGGGCCCGCATCGAGGGCGTGCCCGGCGGACACGAGGACGTCTACTTCCACAAGCGGCTGAGCACCGCCGAGTTGTGAGACGGCCCGCGGCCGCCGGGCGTGCGCCCCTTAGGCTGATCTGCCATGACCACCAGCAACAACGGCACCGGTGACGTCGACCCTGCCGTCCGTGAGGAACTCGCCCGCCTGCGCGACAGCATCGACAACATCGACGCGGCCGTCGTCCACATGCTTGCCGAGCGCTTCAAGTGCACCCAGCAGGTCGGCCTCCTCAAGGCCCGGCACCAGCTGCCGCCCGCCGACCCGGCCCGCGAAGCCCGTCAGATCGCCCGGCTGCGCGCGCTCGCCGAGGACGCCAAGCTGGACCCGGCCTTCGCGGAGAAGTTCCTGAACTTCATCGTGGCCGAGGTCATCCGGCACCACGAGCGCATCGCGGACGAGACGCTCAACGGGTCCGCGCCGGGCCGTAACTGACCTGGCTCGATCTTTGACCCGCCCAGGCCAAGGATCAAGTCAGGTCATCCGTTGAGGAATTCGGTGATCTGCGGGGCGATCTTCTTCGGTGCCATGACGACCGCGCCGTGGTTGAGGCCGGGCAGGGTGCGGTGGTCGGCCTGCGGCAGGATCTCGGAGACGGCGCGGGCGGCGCGCTGGAAGGCGGCCGGGCTCTTGCCGCCGGTCAGTACCCGGGTGGGCACGCTCGCGCCCTTCCACTCCTCGGCGTTGAGCGGCTTGCCCCGCTGGGTGTCGCCCATCACCGCGATGTCGTAGGGCAGGGTATGAGCCAATCTCGTGAGGTTCGCCCACACCTTCGGCATCAGCTTCATGAAGAACACGGCGATACCGGGCATGGCATGCCCTGCACCCTTGTCATGAAGTACTTGACCGCGTCGCTGTCGCGGCCCTGCGCAAGCAGCGCGATGACCTGCCACGCGAAGTCCCTGGGCGGGCCGCCATCGCCGTCGGTGACCACGAACGGCGGCTCGTACAGGGCCAGGCGGTCGATGTTCACTCCGGCAGCGGCCGCACGCAGGGCGAGGACCGCCCCGGAGGACGAGCCGAACAGCGATGCGGAGCCGCCGACGTGCTCGATCAAGGCGGCGATGTCCTCGATCTCGCGCTCGACGGCGTAAGCGTCGGCGTCACCGCTGGCACCCCGGCCGCGCCGGTCGTAGTTGATCACGGTGAAGTGCTCAGCGAGGAGGGCGGCAAGCCTGGCGGTGTCAGAGCGGTCGGCCAGAGCCGAGGCCACCAGGACGACAGCCGGCCCGCTGCCCGACTGCTCGAACGCGATCTCGGTGCCGTCGGCGGAGACGACACGCGCGTCGGCCTTGGCCGCCTGCCCTCGGGTTGCTGACATGTCCTTCTCTCCCGTTCCCATAGGGGCCGTACTGCTGGGGCGTGAGCTGCTGCCGTTGAGACTCCTGTGGGGCGGAAAACTCATCGGAACCTCAGTCGAGTCCGTCTGCCGAAAGTCGAGTTCGTCTGCCGAATCCCCGCCTGCTCCCCGGGGGAGTGACACCGCGGCCCGCGCGGGGCATGCTGCGCTGTGCACAGCATGTCAGCTGACAAGTACTACGCGTCAGCGCCCCGGACTTACTCTGGTTCCTCCACAGGGAGGGGACGTCGGGCCATGCCGTCGGATACCAGGATCCTCATCGTCGACGATCACGAGGACACGCTGTACGCGCTGGAAAGCGCCCTGGCCCCGCTGGGCTATCAGCTCGGCCGGGCCACCAGCGGTGACGAGGCGCTCAAGCAGGTGCTGCGCGGCCAGGTCGGCCTGCTCCTGCTCGACGTGCGCATGCCCGGCGTCAGCGGACTGGAGGTCGTGCGCTACATGCGGCGCGTGGAACAGACCCAGCACATCCCGGTGATCCTGCTCACCGGCTTCGGCCCCGACCAGGAACTGACCACCGCCGCCTTCGGCCTCGGCGTCGCCGACCTCGTCATGAAACCCGTGGACCCCTGGGCCCTGCGCACCAAGGTCCGCTACCTCTACGACGCCCACCGGCACCACCTCGCCCTGGAGCAGGAGGTGCGCCGGCTGCGCGCCCAGGTCCGGGAGCACACCGAGACCCCCGCACACCCCCAGCGG
>NZ_NGFN01000254.1 GCF_002148965.1 Streptomyces swartbergensis
CCGGGGGCTCGGTCGGGCGGGGCGGCTCCGGGTGTGCCCGGGGCGTGTCGTCCGTCGCGTACGTGTTCGCCCGGGTGCCGTCGGAGTACACCCAGTGGCCGTGGGCGGCGTCGTAGAGCCACACGGACTCGCCGTCGACGACGACGCCGATCCGCAGCCCGTGGGTGCGGGCGTGGAAGGACTCCCGGTCCAGACCGCCCGCGAGGTCCTCGACCGCGGACCGGTAGCGAGCCAGGGCTTCCTGTGTACGGGCCAGCAGCGGGCGCGGGTCGGCGCTGCGGGTGAGCGGCCCGTCCGCGGCGGGCGGGTCCTGCGGCACGGCGACCAGGCGGCGGCCGTCGACCCAGGCCGACCAGCCGTTGAAGCACAGCACGTGCCCCCAATCGCCCCGCCGCTCCAGCAGCTGCACCGGCAGCAGGGGGTCCAGGTCCACCGTGGGCCGGGACGGGTCGGGGGCCTCCCAGGCGGGCATACCGTGCTGCGGGACCACGTGCGTGGGCCGGAATCCAGGAGTCGTCACAGGCGCTCCCTACTTCCGCATCACGGCCGGTTCGTGGCGGCGCAGCAGCCGGGACACCAGGAAGCCGAAGAGCGCCGACAGGACGACCAGCATCCCCACGTCGAGCAGCCACGTGCCCGCCGAGTGCTCGAACAGAGGGTCCTTCGTCAGGTCGTCGGGCACGATCCTGGCCAGCCCGACCGTGCCGGCCATCGCGGCCAGGGCCCAGCGCGCGGGCACCAGCCAGCCCAGTTGCTCGAGCCCGGGCACACCGTCCAGCTTCAGCAGGGCGCCGCAGAAGACGACCTGGACGATGGCGATGAGGACGAGCAGCGGCATCGTCACCTCCTCCTTGCGTACCAGCGCGGAGATGAACAGGCCGAGCATCATGGCCGTGAACGCCAGCAGGGCGACGGCGACCGCGATCTCCGCCAGGGGCGACATCAGCACGCCTTCGCCGCCGGGCGCGTTGAGGTCCACTCCGAGCAGGGCGACCAAGGTCAGCACCACCGCCTGGAGCACGGTGATGACGCCCAGGACGACGACCTTGGACATCAGGTACGCCGATCTGGACAGGCCCACCGCCCGCTCACGCTGGTAGATCACCCGTTCCTTGACGAGTTCGCGCACGGCGTTGGCGGCCCCGGTCAGCACCGCGCCGACGCACAGGATGAGCAGGGCGTTCATCGCCGTGTCCTGCGTCAGCTTGCCGCCCGCCAGGGCCCGCGCCATCACGCCCATCACGAACGGCAGGGCGATCATGATGATCAGGAAGGTGCGGTCGGCGCTGAGCGCGGCAGCGTACCGGCGCACCAGTGTGCCGAGCTGGGCGGCCCGGCTGCGCGGCCGGGGCGGTGGGGCGATGACGACGGGTTCGGAACGGGGCTGTTGCGGCTGGGCGGTGGCGTCGGCGACGTACCGGCCGTGGAAGGGAGAGGCGCTGTAGTCCCCGGCCCAGTCCCGGTCCGCGTCCCGGTCGAAGGCCTCGAAGGCCTCCGGCCACTGCTCGAAACCGAAGTAGGCCAGGGCGTCCTCGGGCGGCCCGTAGTAGGCGATCTTCCCTCCGGGAGCGAGCACGAGGAGCCGGTCGCACACGTCCAGGCTGAGGACGCTGTGGGTGACCACGATGACGGTCCGGCCGTCGTCGGCGAGGCCGCGCAGCATGTGCATCACCGAGCGGTCCATGCCGGGGTCGAGTCCGGAGGTCGGCTCGTCGAGGAACAGCAGCGACGGTTTCGTCAGCAGCTCCAGTGCCACGCTGACGCGCTTGCGCTGGCCGCCGGAGAGGCTGTGCACGTGCTGGTCGGCGCGCTGTTCCAGGCCCAGTTCACGGATCACCTCGTCGACCCGGGCGCGCCGTTCGGCCTTGGCGGTGTCCTGCGGGAAGCGCAGCTCGGCGGCGTAGGAGAGGGCTTTGCGGACGGTGAGCTGGGCGTGCAGGATGTCGTCCTGCGGGACGAGGCCGATGCGCTGACGCAGCTCGGCGTAGTCGCGGTAGAGGTCGCGGCCGTCGTAGAGGACGGTGCCGTGGTCGGCGGGCCGCTGGCCGGTGAGGGCGTTGAGGAGCGTGGACTTCCCGGCGCCGCTCGGGCCGACGACGGCGAGCAGGCACTTCTCCCCGACCGGGAACGACACGTGGTCCAGCAGCGTCTTGCGGCCGCGGTCGACGGCCACCGTCAGGTCCTGCACGTCGAGGGAGATCTCACCGGTGTCGACGTACTCCTGGAGCTGGTCGCCGACGAGGCAGAACGCCGAGTGGCCGATGCCGACGATGTCGCCCTGGCCGACGGGGGCACTGGTGACGCGGCTGCCGTTGAGGTACGTGCCGTTGTGGCTGCCGAGGTCGGTGATCTCGTAGGTCCCGTCGGGCAGGGCGCGCAGTTCGGCGTGCCGGCGGGAGACCACCAGGTCGTCGATGACCAGGTCGTTGTCGGTGGCGCGGCCGATGCGGACGGTGCGGGCGGGCAGCGGCCGGACCGTCGTGGGCTGCCGGTAGGTGCCCGTCATGGCCGGCATGGAGACGGCGGAGGGGCGTTCCGGGGCCGGTGCGGGGCGGCCCGTCAGGACCACGCGCGGTCCGTCGGCCGGGCTGCCGAGGCGGATGACGCTGCCGGGGCCGACGTCCCACTCGTGGATGCGGTGGCCGTCGGCGTAGGTGCCGTTGGTGCTGTTCTCGTCCTCGATGGTCCAGTGCCCGTCGTCGGGCCGCAGCACCGCGTGGTGCCAGGAGACCCGGTCGTCGTCGATGACGATGTCGCTCGACGGGTCGCGTCCGACGCGGTAATCGCGGCCCGGAATCATCACCGTGGAGCCCGTCTCGGTCTCCAGGACGAGTTCTGGTGCTACCGACGACTGCGCCATGACCAAGATTCTACCGATTTGCCTGATGTGCGACTCGGCGAGCCGCTCAGGCCACGGGTACGCCCAGGACGGGGGCGGTCCGCTGCATCCGCAGGGCGTCCACGGACTCGGCGAGCAGTTCGTACTCGGTGGTGTCGTCGCTGGTGGCGATGCGCACCAGCCGTCCGGCCGCCAGCTCCTCGGCGACCCGCTCCTGCTGACCGGGATCGGCGCACCAGGCGCGCAGCAGGGTGGGCACGTCGGGCACGGTCTCGGCGACCGGCACGAGCGCGCCCGGTGGTAAGTGCTCGGCGTCGGGCTGGGGGTCGAGGCGCTGGGCGATCCAGGAGGCGCGGTCGCGCAGCCACCACAGGGCGAGGGCGAGGGTGGGTGCCCGGTAGGTGCCCAGGGGAACTCCGATGCGGCGGCCGTCGCAGACTCCGTACGCCGTGACGTGGCACAGAAACTCGTCGTGCACCTGACCCTCCCCCGTTGCCCTGCCCGCCTGCCTGCCGACCTTGCCCGTTCTGCGGCTCGCGTGCTGTGCGTGAGGGCGCCGTCGCTGGATGTGAAGCGCTCTCGCTGGTCAGTATGTTCACTACTGAAACACTGTCACCATGTCTTTCCGGCCACTCTCCTGGCATATTCACACCCCGAGTTGGCCGAAACGCTGCGGGCGGTCGTCAGGGGGCATGACTCCGGAGGTAATCGACGCTCCCGCCGGGTCCGGGCAGGGTGGTCCGTGCCGGTTCGCCGCGAGCGGTGATCCGGGACCTGACCAGCAGAGACGACCTTTCGGAGGTTGATCGTCCATGTCCGCACCCGCCCACCGTCACGAGGACGCCGTCGCCCGCTACTTCGAGGCCTGGAACGCCGAGGACCCGGCGGCACGGGCGAAGGCGGTCGCCGCCGCCTGGACCGAGGACGGCGGCTACACCGACCCTCTGGCCGACGTCCGCGGCCATGAGCAGATCGCCGCGTTGATCGCGGCGGCCCGCGAGCAGTTCCCGGGGTCGGTGTTCCGGCTCGCCGGCGCCGTCGACGGGCACCACCACATCGCGCGTTTCGCGTGGGAGCTGGTGAACGAGACCGACGGCTCGGCGCCCGTGGCCGGGTCGGACGTGATCACGCTGGACGAGCAGGGCCGGATCAGGGCCGTGCTCGGTTTTCTGGACCGGGTGCCCGCCGGGGCGTGAGACCGGCGATGAGTTTCCCGGTGTCGGGCGGTCTGGTGTGTGAGAGACGACCGAACACCGGAGGACACCATGGCCACGACCGGAAAACTGGACGCGGAATTCACCGCGGTCCTGCGCAAGAGCCCCGCCGAGGGCGGCTGGACCTATCTGGTCTGGCCCCGGTCCGTCGAGTTCTTCGGCACCCGCGGCCTGGTCAAGGTCCGCGGGACGATCGACGGGCACCCGTTCCGCAGCTCGTTCATGGCGCTGGGCGACGGCACGCACAAGCTGCCCGTGAAAGCCGACGTCCGCAAGGCCATCGGCAAGGAGGAGGGCGACACGGTGACGGTGCGCCTGGAGGAGCGGATCGGTTCCTAGAACCTGTCCCGGGGGCGGCCGCCGCCCCCGGGCAGGTCTGGGCGGCTACTGCTTGACGACCGCGTCGATACGGGCCAGCTCGTCCGCGTCGAAGTCCAGGTTGCCGATGGCTCCCACGCTGTCCTCCAGCTGCTGCGGGCTGCTCGCGCCGACCAGCGCGGAGGTGACCCGGCCGCCGCGCAGCACCCAGGCCAGCGCCATCTGGGCGAGGGTCTGGCCGCGCGACTTGGCGATGTCGTTCAGGTCGCGCAGCCGGCCCACCAGCTCCTCGGTGACCGCGTCGGAGTTCAGGAACGGGCTGTCGCTCGCGGCCCGGGAGCCCTCCGGGATGCCGTCGAGGTAGCGGGCGGAGAGCAGGCCCTGCTCCAGCGGGGAGAAGACGATGGAGCCGACCTGGAGCTCGTCGAGGGCGTCCAGCAGCCCCTCGTCCTCGGGGCGGCGGTCCAGCATCGAGTAGCGCGGCTGGTGGATGAGGAGCGGGGTGCCCAGCTCGCCCAGGATGCGGGCGGCCTCGCGGGTCTGCTCCGCGGAGTAGTTGGAGATGCCGACGTACAGCGCCTTGCCCTGCTGCACCGCCGAGTGCAGGGCGCCCATCGTCTCCTCCAGCGGAGTCTCCGGGTCGGGGCGGTGCGAGTAGAAGATGTCGACGTAGTCCAGGCCCATCCGCTTCAGGCTCTGGTCCAGCGAGGACAGCACGTACTTGCGCGAGCCCCACTCGCCGTACGGGCCCGGCCACATCAGATATCCGGCCTTGGTGGAGATGACCAGCTCGTCGCGGTAGGCCGCGAAGTCCGACTTCAGGAACTCACCCAACGCGGACTCGGCGGCGCCGGGCGGCGGGCCGTAGTTGTTGGCCAGGTCGAAGTGGGTGACGCCGAGGTCGAAGGCGCGGCGCAGGATGGCACGCTGCGTCTCGACCGGCCGGTCCGGGCCGAAGTTGTGCCACAGGCCGAGCGAGAGCGCGGGGAGCTTCAGGCCGCTGCGTCCGGTGCGCCGGTAGGGCATGTCCGCGTAGCGGTCGGGGTGTGCGGTGTACAACGCGACTCCAGAGGGGTTGGCACGGTCGGGAAACAACCGGGGTCCACTCTGGCGTGACCTGCTCCCATGCGTCCAACAGAAGAATCCGATGGAATTCAGCGGCTACGCTTCTCAGTCATGGAACTGCGCCACTTGCAGCACTTCGTCGCGGTCGCCGAGGACCAGCACTTCACCCGGGCGGCGGAACGGCTCCTGGTGTCCCAGTCGGGCCTGTCGGCCTCGATCCGGGCGCTGGAGCGGGAGCTCCAGACACCGCTGTTCGTGCGCACGACCCGCCGGGTGACGCTCACCCCGGCCGGGCGGGCGCTGCTCGGTGAGGCGGAGCGGATCCTGGCACAGGTGCGGTCCGCCCACGAGGCGGTGGCGGCGGTGCAGGGCGTCCTGCGCGGCATGCTCGCGCTCGGCAGTGAGCAGTGCATCGCCGGGGTGCACGTCGCGGGGTTGCTCGCCACCTTCCGGCACCAGCATCCGGACGTGGAGATCTGTCTGCGGCAGGCCGGGTCGGGCGCGCTCGCGGAGGAGGTCGCGGCCGGGCGGCTCGACCTGGCGTTCGCCGTACGGACGCAGGCGGACAGCGACCAGCTCCGGTCGGTGCCGCTGACCAGCGAGCCGATGACGCTGCTGTGCCACTCCAGCCACCGGCTGGCCGCCGCCGGTGCGGCCGTCACGCCGGAGGAGCTGGGCGGGGAGGTGTTCGTCGACTTCCACCCCGACTGGGGTCCGCGCCGCACCACCGACACGGTGTTCGCCGCCGCGGGCGTACGGCGGACCGTGGCCCTGGAGGTGAACGACGTGCACACCCTGCTCGACCTGGTCGACGAGAACCTCGGCGTCGCCGTCGTGCCGCGGCACTTCGCGCACAAGCGGGCCTCCCTGACCGCGCTGCCGGTCAAGGGCACCGGCGAGGCGGTCTACGAGACGGTGGCCCTGCTGCCGCCCCGGCAGGCCACCAGCCCGGCGGCCCGAGCGCTGATGGCGCTGCTGGAGGCCACGGGCGCGTCACCGGGGACGACCACGGACGGGTCACCGACGCCCACGGGCGCGCAAGCGGAGACCACCGGCGCGTGAACCGGGCGCACGATGACCGGTGCGCACAATGACCCGTGCGCACGATGACCGGTGCGCACAATGACCCGTGCGCACCATGACCGGTGCACATGAGGCGCGGTGCGCATGAGACGCGGTGATGCGCGATGGTGGAGCCATGCATGCGAAGGACATCCTCATCGACGGCTACAACCGCATCCAGGAAGAAGTCCACGCCACCGTCGAGGGCCTCGGCCCCGACGAACTGAGCGCCCGCCCCTCCCCCGACACCAACTCCATCGCCTGGCTGGTCTGGCACCTCACCCGGGTCCAGGACGACCACGTCGCCGACGCCTTCGATCTCGACCAGGTGTGGCTGTCCCAGGACTGGGAGAAACGCTTCGGCCTCGGTCTGCCCCGCCACGACACGGGCTACGGCCACAGCCCCGCCAAGGTCGCCAAGGTCCGGGTCGACTCCGGCGAGATGCTGACCGGCTACTACGACGCGGTGCACGCGCAGACCCTCGACGCCCTGCGCGGCCTGACGGCCAAGGATCTGGAGCGCGTCGTCGACGAGCGCTGGGACCCGCCGGTCACCCTGGGGGTCCGGCTGGTCAGCGTCCTGTCCGACGATCTCCAGCACATCGGACAGGCCGCCTACCTGCGGGGGCTGCTTCAGAGCGCGGTCTCGTAGCCGGGCAGGACCACGTCCCGGATGAGCGCGTTCCGCTCGTCGAAGGGGAGGAACGCGCTCTTCAGGGCATTCACCGTGACCGTGCGCAGATCCTCGACGGTCCAGCCCGCCTGCTCGACCAGCAGGGACATCTCGCGGGTCATCGTGGTGCCCGACACGAGCCGGTTGTCGGTGTTCAGGGTGACGCGGAAGCCGAGGTCCTTCAGCGCGGTGATCGGGTGCTCGGCGATGGATGTCGCGGCGCCGGTCTGGAGGTTGGAGGTCGGGCACATCTCCAGGGCGACACGCCGGTCGCGCACCCAGCCCGCGAGACGGCCGAGCTTGCCTGTGGTGAGGTCGGGGATGTCGTCGGTGATGCGCACGCCGTGCCCGATGCGCTGGGCGCCGCACACCTGGAGGGCCTGGTGGATGCTGGGCAGGCCGTGGGCCTCCCCGGCGTGGATGGTGAACGGCACGTTCTCGCGGCGCAGGTGCTCGAAGGCCGCGAGATGGTCGGCGGGCGGGAAGCCGTCCTCGGCGCCGGCGATGTCGAAGCCGACGACACCGGCGTCCCGGAACGCCACGACCAGGTCGGCGATCTCCCGGCTGCGGTCGAACATCCGCATCCCGCACAGCAGCGTCCCGACCCGCACGGGCGTCCCCGCGGCCGCCGCCTTGGCCATACCGGCCGCGAGCCCCTCCTGCACGGTCTCGACGACCTCGGTCAGGGCCAGCCCGCCCCTGACCATCAGCTCCGGGGCGTAGCGCACCTCGCCGTAGACGACACCGTCCGCGGCGAGGTCGAGCACGTACTCCTCGGCGGTGCGCAGCAGGCCCTCGCGGGTCTGCATGACGGCGAGGGTGTGCTCGAAGGTGGCTATGTAGCGCACCAGGTCGCCGGAGTTGGCGGCCTCGTAGTACCAGGCGGCGAGTTCGGCGGGGTCGGTGGTGGGCAGGGTGTGGCCGACCGCGTCCGCGAGCTCCACCACGGTGGCGGGGCGCAGGCCGCCGTCGAGGTGGTCGTGCAGCACGGCCTTGGGCAGCCGGCGGAGGGTGTCGGTGTCGATGCGGGGCGCGGTCATGTGCGTGTTCCTCGGTGCATGTGCGTTCTCGGTCGGGGCGTTCAGTCGGTGGCGGGCTGGAGCAGGTCCCAGCGGTTGCCGTACAGGTCCTGGAAGACGGCGACGGTCCCGTACGGCTCGTGCCGCGGCTCCTCCAGGAACGTGACGCCCGCGGCGGTCATCCGGGCGTGGTCCCGGGCGAAGTCGTCGGTGTGCAGGAAGAACCCGACCCGCCCGCCGGTCCTGGTCCCCGACCCGGCCGGCCTGCGCCTCCCCCTTCGCGCGGGCGAGCAGCAGACCACTGCCCGTCCCCGGACTCCCGGGTTCGACGACGACCCAGCGCGACCCGTCGGGCCGGGGAGCGTCCTCGGCGAGCCGGAACCCGAGAGCCTCGGTGTAGAAGCGGACCGCCTCGTCGTAGTCGTCGACGACGAGGGTGACCAGGGCGATACGTCGCATCAGGGCCTTTCGGAGCGTGGGGTTGACGGGTGAGGTTATACGTAACACGCAGGGGATGCAAAACCCGGCGATCCCGGCTCCGAGGACGTAGGTCCCCGGCCTACGCCCCCAGCCCGAGGCGGTCCGTCCGGCCACCCGCTAGCGTCCTGGGCATGAAGATCACCGAGCCACCCCGCACCCCCGAGCAGCGCAAGGCGGACCTGTTGCAGCGCCTGGACCGGGAGATCGACATCTGGGTCGCCACGGCGGACACCGAAGGCGTGCCGTGCCTGGTTCCGCTCTGGTTCGTGTGGCACGACGAGGCCGTGTGGCTGTGCACACGGCTGACCAATCCCACGGGCCGCAATCTGCGGGACGGCCGACGGGCCCGGCTGGCCTTCGGGGACACCCGGGACGTCGTGCTCGTCGACGGTGACGTGGAGACGTTCACGACCCCCGAGGTGCCGCCGAAGGCGGCCGAGGCGTTCCGCGCGAAGACCGGCTGGGATCCGCGCGAGGGCCACGCGTCGTACGCGTTCTTCCGGGTGCGGCCGCGCGCGGCGCAGGCGTGGTGCGAGGAGCACGAGCTGCCGCGCCGGCATCTCATGCGGGACGGGGTCTGGGCGGTCTGACCGGTCAACCGGCCTTCCGGCGCGCCGCGTTCAGCCGGTCCAGTTCCCCGTCCGTGAGGCGGATCGCGCCCGCCGCCACGTTCTCCACGAGGTGGTCGGGGTTGCCCGTACCGGGGATCGCGAGCACATGTGGGCCCTGGTGCAGGGTCCAGGCGATGCGGATCTGCGCGGGGCTCGCGCCGTGGGCCCGGGCCACGGCGCGCACCTCCTCGTCATGGGCGGTGGTGGCGCCGCGCTCCCCGCCCTCGCCGGCGACGGCGTAGAACGGCACGAACGCGATGCCCTGTTCGCCGCAGATCCGCAGCAGTTCGTCGGTGGCGGGGTCGGGGCGGTCGAGGGCGTACCGGTTCTGCACGCAGACCACGGGGGCGATGGCCTGCGCCTCGGCGAGGTGGCGGGGCTCGACGTTGGAGATCCCCAGGTGGCGTATCAGGCCCGCCTCGCGCAGTTCCGCGAGGGCGCCGAAGCGCTCCGCGATCGAGTCGTACGCCGGCATCCGGCGCAGGTTGACCACGTCCAGGTGGTCGCGGCCGAGCTGGCGCAGGTTCTCCTCGACGTGGGCGCGCAGGTCCTCGGGGCGGGCCGAGGTGCCCCACTCCCCCGACCAGGTCCGGTACGGGCCCACCTTGGTGACGATGACCAGGTCGTCGGGGTACGGCGCCAGCGCGCTGTTGATGAGTTCGTTGGCGGAGCGCAGCGACGAGAAGTAGAAGGCGGCCGTGTCGATGTGGTTCACGCCCAGGTCGATCGCCTTGCGCAGAACGGCGATCGACCGGCCGCGGTCACTCGGAGTGCCGAGATGGAAGGCGGCACTGCCCGTCAGCCGCATCGCGCCGAAGCCGAGGCGGCGGACGGGCAGGTCGCCGAGTTTCCAGATGCCCGCGGCGTCCGCGGTGATCGTCTGTGAGCTCATCCGCGGAGTCTCACACAGGCCCCGCCGTCAGCAGGAGAGGTTGCCGCCGGGTGACGTCCCGAGGATCTGCGTGAACCGCTGGTAGTTGTTCACACGGCTCTGCACCTGCGCCGGGTTCTTGCCGTCGCACTCCAGGGAGCCGTTGATGCTGCGGATGGTCTGGCCGAAGCCGGCGCCGTTCACCATGGCGTTGTGCGGGGTCATGGTGCCGGGGCCGGTCTGGGTGTTCCAGTACCACAGGGCCGTCTTCCAGGCGACTGCCGCGTCGTTCTGCACCAGCCAGGGGTTGTTCAGCAGGTCGATGCCGAGCGCGTCGCCCGCGGCCTTGTAGTTGAAGTTCCAGCTCAGCTGGATCGGGCCGCGCCCGTAGTAGGCGGCCTGGCCGGCCGGACAGCCGTAGGGGCGGCTCCAGTCGCAGTAGTGCGGGTAGTTGGCGGTGTTCTGCTCCACCACGTGCACCAGGCCGCCGGTCTCGTGGCTGACGTTGGCGAGGAAGGCGGCGGCCTCCTGCTTCTTCACCGTGTCGCTGCCGGTGTTGGCGAAGCCGGGGTAGGCGCTCAGGGCCGCGGTGAGACCGCTGTAGGTGTAGAAGGGATTCCGGTTCGGGAACATCTGGTTGAACTGCGCCTCGGTCACGACGAAGCGCGCGTCGGGCGTGCCCGGGCCGCTGTCGCAGGCGTACGGCTCCCAGTACCAGGTGCTGATGGTCGGGTCGTAGCCCGGGTTGGCGTGCTCGGCGATGTACGCCTTGCCGTCGGTGTAGCGGACGATGTCACCGGCGGCGTACGACTTCCCGGCCACCCAGTTGGGATAGCTGGAGCACGCGGCGGCGGAGGCGCTGGTGGCGGGCAGGAGCACCGGCGCGGTGCCCGCGAGGGCGAGGGCGGCCAGGACGGCGGAGACGCGGCGTCTCGACACGGGATCAACTCCTTTGCGGGACACGGCCGCACCCCGTCGAGGGCAGGGCGGAGCAGAGCCTGCACCGCACGCACCGGGAGGACCGGTCACGGCGTGGGCGCGGCCGTGGTGGGGGGTTGTCGGAGGCACACTCAACCGCTTTGGTCTGTACCAGTCAAGGGTGTAGACCAGTCATCCGCGCACCGGGGTCACCCCGGGCTCACACGCGCGCCGACTCCGCCAGCGTCGCGGCCAGCCGGTCCAGCAGGGACCGCAGCAGTTCGTCGTCAGCCTCGCCGAGCCGAGGCCGGCCGGCGCGCACCGCGCGGTCGAGCCGCTGCCAGTACTCCTGGCCGCGGGGGGTGAGGTGGGCGAGGACGCGGCGGCGGTCGAACGGGTCGACCCGGCGGTGCACGAGGTTCTCGTCGACGAGTTGGTCGACGAGCTTGGTCAGCGTCGGAGGCGGCAGAAAGGCGGCCTCCGCGATCGCCGTCATATGGTGCCCCTCGCCGTCGGACAGCAGCGCCAGCACCCGCCACGCGTCGAGCGAGCAGCCCTCCTTCTCCGGCACGGCCCGCAACCGCCGCGCCGCCAGCCGCTCGGCCCGCGTCAGCAGTTGCACCAGGTCGTCCGGCCGACGCGGGGTTGGGGTGGGCATCCTGCTCCTAGTCCAAGAAGGTGCGTCCATCCTAGGAGACGCACTGGAGTTCGTCCGGCGCAGCCGGAACCATGACGCCATGTTCCGGCACGACCTCCCCGCCCCCGAGTGGTTCACGGCCGACGACTCCGTGCTCGGCGTGGCCCTCGTCTTCCCCCTGCAGGGACCGGCCGGGATCTTCGGGCCGACCTGCGAGCTGTGTGCGCGGCTGGCCGCCGAGGAGGTCAACCGGGACGGCGGCGTGCTCGGCAGGGAGCTCCGGCTGGTGCCGGTCGACGGCTCGGGCGCGCCCGGCGAGGTCGCCGGCCACGTCGAGGCACTGGTGGACCTGGGCGTCGTGCAGGGCGTCACGGGCTGGCACATCTCCTCGGTCCGCCAGGCGCTGGCGCCGCGGATCGCGCATCGCGTCCCGTACGTGTACACCGCGCTGTACGAGGGCGGTGAGGACACGGCGGGCGTGTTCCTGACGAGCGAGACGCCGCGCGACCAACTGCGGCCCGCGATGGATCTGCTGGCGCACGAGCGCGGGGTGCGGCGGTGGTTCGTCGTGGGCAACGACTACGTGTGGCCGCGGCGTACGGCACGGGCGGCCCGCGGGTACGCGCACCAGTCCGGTGCGTCCGTCGTCGGCGAGGTCTATCTCCCGCTCGGCACCCACGACTTCGAGCCGGTGTTCCGCCGTGTCGAGCGCTCGGACGCCGACGGGGTGCTGATGCTGCTCGTCGGCAGCGACGCGGTGCGCTTCAACCGGGCGTTCGCGGCGCACGGCCTGCACGCGCGCTGTCTGCGGCTGAGCACGCTGATGGACGAGAACATGCTGATGGCGAGCGGCCCGTCGGCCACCGAGGACCTCTACAGCACGGCGGGGTTCTTCGCCTCGCTGGCCAATCGGGACACCCTGGACTTCCACGGGCAGTACGCGGCCCGCTACGGCGTCGAGGCACCCGCCCTCGGCAGCCTCGGCGAGTCCTGTTACGAGGGCGTGCTGTTGCTGGCCGCGCTGCTGAAGCGGGCCGGGACGCTGGACGTGTCGGCGGTCGGCGCGGCGGCGGGCGCGGTGTCGTACGAGGGCCCGCGCGGGCTGCTGCACCTGCGGGACAGTCACGTCCGCCAGCGCATCTACCTGGCCCGCGCCGACGGGCTCGACTTCGACGTGCTGACGGAACTGGACCTGCGCGGCGCGCGCCCTTGACGGGGTCGGTCGAACGACACACCCCGGGATCGACACCCCGCGCCGCGCGAGCGCGAGAATCCCCCCATGAGC
>NZ_NGFN01000255.1 GCF_002148965.1 Streptomyces swartbergensis
CCCCCTGCCCCTCTTGCCGTTCGGCTCGGACAGCCCCTAGGTTAAACGCAGAGTTAAACGCGCTTAATACGCTGCTGTCGTAGTCGCCGCCCCTGTTGCGAGGTCGCCGTGCTCGAACGCACACGCACCGCCGAGCGGTATGCCAGAGGCTTCGCCGCCGCCGTCGTCGCTGTCGCGACCCTACTGCTCGCGGCGAACGCGGGGCCGGCGAAAGCGGCGGAGCCGCCGGAGCTCCGCGGTGTCCAGTTCGAGGCCGAGGGGGGCGGGGACACCCCTTGAGCCCTGTCCGATGGGTCTGGGCTCAGCTGAGGGCGTCCCGTCGCGCCGTGCCCCACTCCCACATGCTGCGCACCACCGGCTCCAGCGCCCGGCCCTGGCTGGTCAGGAGGTAGCGGACGCGGGGAGGCCAGCCGGGGGTGCGGTGCCGTTCGATGACGCCCGCGCTGGTCAACTGGGCCAGCCGGTCCGAGAGGACCTTGTCCGAGAGGGCGGGCAGGGCGGCGGACAGCTCGGAGTAGGTGGCCTGACCGCGGCGCAGGAACTCGCGGAGTACCAGGGGCGTCCATCGGCCGCCCAGCGTGGCGATGGTGATGTCGACAGGGCAGTGCGGTTCGTGGCCCGGCGGAACGAGGGCGCTGTCCGGACAGTCCGCCAGAGGGCCGTCGTCCTGATCACGCGCCGGTGCGTGTCCAACCATTTGGTGAGTCACGAAGGGCCCCCCTAACGTCCGTCGCGAACAGCCCGCCGATCTTCCTCCAGGGGGCCCTCATGCGTATCCACCACCTCAACTGCGGTTCCTTACGCAAGATTCCACCGCTCGGCAAAGAACCCACGACAGGCGTCGTGCCCCCCGAACTGCCCGCTGTCTGCCATTGCCTGCTCATCGAGACGGACTCGGACGGGCTGATCCTGGTCGACACCGGCCTCGGCACCGCCGATCTGCGGCACCCTGACCGGTCGCTGGGTACGGACTGGGTGGCCTACGCCCAGCCGGCGCTGGACCCCGAGGAGAGCGCGCTGCACCACGTCGTCCGCCTCGGGTACGCGCCACAGGACGTACGGCACATCGTGCTCACCCACCTGCATCGCGACCACACGGGAGGGCTGCCGGACTTCCCCCACGCACGGGTGCATGTGCACCCCGACGAATACCGGGCCGTGACCGACCCGGCGGCAGCGCACCACCGGTACAGCCTCGACCGCTTCATGCCGGCACACCGGGCGCACACCCCGCTGCTGACACCCGCAGTCGTGGAGGAGGGCAGGGAGTGGTTCGGCTTCCCGGGCGTGGCACGGCCGCAGGGGCCTGCGTGCGAACTGCTGCTGGTGCCGCTGCCCGGCCACTCGGCGGGACACGCGGGCGTCGCCGTACGCGACGGCGACGGACGGTGGCTGTTGCACGCGGGCGACGCGTACATGTATCACGGCGAGCTCGAGCACACCCCGCCCCTTTCCCACCCCGTCCTCGAGCCGGTCCAGCAGGGAGCACAGACCGACGCCGCGGCTCGCGTCGCGACCCGCGACCTCCTGCGCGGCCTCCGACGCGACCATGCGGACGAGGTCACCGTCTTCAGCGCGCACGACCCGTGGGAGCTTTCCCGCCTCGCCGCCCTCACGGGCTGGGGTCGCGGCCTCTAGCCTTCGATCACTCACGGCCGCACGCGCCGCTCCCCGTCCACCGCGCCCCAGTCGCCCGTTCACGCCGACGTCTTGATTCCCGGTTCCCGTGTGTCAGTGGAGTGCTCTAGCCTGCGCAGGCTGATCACTTCTTCCGCTGATCACTTCTTTCGTTCCGGGGGGTTCGAAAAACCGTGCACAGACGCACTCTCTCGGCCGCGACGGCGCTCGCGGTCCTCTTCAGCTCGGTCGCGCTGGTCGCGACCGGCGCCGGGTCGGCGGTGGCCGATTCCAGTACGATCCTGCCCCTGAAGTCGACCGGCGACATCGTCGTCGACGGGGTCCACCAGCGGGTGTTCATCAGCGACCCGACCGCCGGCCAGGTCGTCGTCACGAACTACGCCGGCACGGTCGTCGGCACCGTCGGCTCGCTGCCCGGCGTCCACGGCCTGGAGCTGTCGCCCGACTCGGGCACCCTGTACGCGGCCGTGCACGACGCGACCGCGATCGTCGCGATCGACACGGCCACGGCGACCGAGACCCGCCGCTGGTCCACGGGCCAGGGCGCCGGCCCGGCATACGTCGCCCTGGCCGGCGGCAAGCTGTGGTTCAGCTACGGCGCCTCCGGCGACGGCAACATCGGCTCGCTCGACCCGAACGCCACCGACCCGGGCCTCACCCTGGGCCAGGACACCAGCCGCACCTTCTACGAGGCCCCGATCCTGGACGCCTCCCCGGGCGCCCCGGGCACGCTCGCCGCGGGCGCGCCTGGCCAGAGCCCGGTCGAACTCGCCGTCTACGACGTCTCCTCCGGCACGGCCAGCCGTACCGCGTACGCCCGCGACCCGGGCAGCACGGGCGGCGGCAACCTCCAGGATCTCGCGGTCACACCGGACGGCAGGGACGTCGTCACGGCCAGCGGCGCCCCGTACTACCAGCCGGTCTACAGGCTCACGGACCTGTCAGCAAACGGCAAGTACGTCACGAACACCTACCCGAACGCGGTGGACATCGCTCCGAACGGCGACGTCGCGGCGGGCACGTTCTCCTGGTACGACCCGGACGTCCACGTCTTCAAGCCGGGCACCTCGATACCGCTGAAGCAGTACGACTTCCCCAACACGGGCAACAGCAGCGGCGCCGACACCCTGGCCCCGGCGGGCCTGGCCTGGGCACCCGACGAGAGCAAGCTGTTCGCGATCTCCGAGAACGACAACAACGTCTACTCGCTGCGGATCCTCGACGCCCCGACGAAGACGTCCACCACCCTCACGGCGAACGCCCCCGCCACGGCCACGCGCGCCAAGTCCCTCACCCTCACCGGCACACTGTCCTCCTCGGCGGCGTTCCCGACGGGCACGAAGGTCTCCGTCACCCGCACCGACGACGAGTCCCCGTCCGGCAAGCCGCTCGGCACGGCGACGGTCGCCGCGGACGGCTCGTACTCCTTCACGGACACGCCGCCGGCCGGCGGCAAGGTGACGTACAGGGTCACGTACGCGGGCGACGCGGACCACGCGGGCGCCACGGCCTCCGCCTCGACGACCGTGGCGAAGACGGCGACCACGCTGACGCTGACCAACAACGGCAAGGTGTACGACTACGGCCGTGACGTCACCTTCACCGCGCACCTCGGCACGACGTACAAGAACCGCACGGTCGAGATCTGGGCCGACCCGTACGGCTCCGACAAGCCGAACACGCTGGTGAAGAAGGGCACGGTCAACTCGGACGGCGACCTCTCGGCGACGATCCGCCTGACCCGTGACACGAAGGTCAGCGCCAAGTTCACGGGCGACACGCGGTACGCCCCGAAGACGGTCACCAACTCGGTCTACACCAGGGTCAAGGTCTCGACGTCCCTGAGCGGCTACTACAAGTCGGCGACCGCGTGGAACCAGAAGTACTTCTACTTCCGCCAGTCCAAGGACCCCGTCCACAACACGACGATGTCCATGTACCCGGGCCGCAAGTACCAGCTCCGGGTCCAGCGTTACTCCGACGGCGCGTGGCGCACCACGACCACGGAGTACTTCGCCCTCGACCGCTACGGCAAGGACGCGGCGACGCTCGACGGCACGCCGCCGGTCGGCCCGCGCTTCCGGATCCGCTCGTCCTACATCGACACGAAGTCGGGCGACAACGTCAACACGACGACGTACGGCGGGTGGAAGTACTTCGTCTTCACCCGCTGACGCAGGTGTACGCCCCACGCCCGACCGGCGCGCCGCGGTGCTGATGACGCGGCGGCCGGACGGGTGGGGGGTGCGTGTGGAGGTCACGGACACCTGCCCGCGCCGGTAAGGAATTCGATGAGTTGAATTCCAGGGGTGGGTCCCAGAGTTGAATTCAGTCAGTGCGAATTCCCGCGCGCACGAATGTAATGCCAGCCGAAGTAACACACCCCGACCGCTCCACCGGCGGCGCCAACCGCACAGGCCGCCGTCGCCCACGCCGCCATGTCCTGCGTGATCCACAAGAGGCTCACCACGACCAGCGCCATGGAGAACAGCAGGCGTTCTCCATAGCCCGGGCCGCGACGGCCGGTCAGTCCCCGGTAGCCGTGCACTTGTACGTCACGCCCTTCATCCTGATGTCGCGGTACCCCACCTTCACGGTCGGGCCGGCGGGGGCGACGTCCGTGCCGCCGCCACCGCCGCTGTCCTTCTTACGGCAGTAGTAGCCGAGCGCATCGAGCTTCTTGATGTCGCTCATGGCCTGGTACTTCTTGTAGGAAGCGATCATGGCGGCCCGCCTCTGCGCAGGTGTCGCTTCCTTCGCCTTGGTGTATGCGTAGCACCCGATGCTGGCGCCGATCCCCACCCACGAAGCGCCCTTGGCCAGGGCCTTGGTGAGGCCCGCCGCGCCGCTGCCGATCCCCAGCACCGCGCAGATCTCGTCCGCGCCGGCGCGGAGTTCCGGCTGTGCCGGAGCGGCCTGTGCCGCCTGCGCCCCGACGCCGCACAGCGCGCCGGTCATGGCGAAGGTGATGACAGCGGAAATTCCCTTGCTTCGTATGCTCACGAAGTCCATCCCCGTTTTTCGCGTTTTTCGAATTGCATGGTCAGTGCGATAAAGACGCTACCCACCGGGGCACACGCAAGCAATGGAGGAAATGTGAACATCATCGGGAGGAGATTCAACCGGGCAAAATTTTCCTCAATGCCTCGTCAAGGCTTTTCGCGACCTCCGCGTCACCCGGCCGGCTTCCGCCCGGCCCTCTTGGCGGGCCGTACAGGGCGTCGAGTTCGGTGGTGAGGGTGTGGGTCACCGCTCCGTACAGGGGAGTGCGGGGGCGTTCCACCGCGGCACGCAGGGCCGGGCGCAGGATGGCGCGGAAGTAGCTGGTGCCGTCGGCCATCCGGTCGGGCGGCGTGCGGCCTGTGCTCTCGCCGGGGGTGGGGGACGCCGTGGGCCCTTCGGCGTACGCGCGGGCGTGCCGGCAGTCGGGGGCGGTGCCGGCCTCCTCGTAGGCCGAGGAGCGGGTCGCGGCGAACCCGGCGCGCAGCAAGCAGCGTTCGCTGTCCGGATCGGTGAGGAACGCGATCAGTTCGGCCGCCTTCGCGGCGCGCTGCTCGGACGTGGAGGAGGTGACGGCCAGGCTCTGGCCACCGAGCACGGCCTTGCCGGGCAGCCGGGCCACACCGAGGTTCTTCCCGAAGGTCTCGTGCAGGGTCGGGTAGACGTACGGCCAGTGCCGCAGGAACGTGGTGCGGCCCTCGGCGAAGGCACTGAGCGACTCGGCCTCGCGGGACTCGTCGGATCCCTCCAGGAGGTACGGCGACTGCGTGCGCTCCCGCAGTTCGGTCACCCCCCTCGTCAACTGCTCCTCGGTTCCGACGTAGTCACCGTCGTCGTCGGTCAGCCGAAAGCCCGGTACGGCCGAGGCGAACGCCTCGATCGCGTTGACGGTGCGGCCCTCGTAGGCGGCGAGCTGGGTGGTCCAGATCGCCTCGTGGTCCTCGATGTCGGCTCTGTCGAGCGCGCCGAGCAGCTGCCGGAGTTCGCCCCAGGTGACGTCGTCGCCGAGGTCGGTCCGGGATGCACTCGCCTTCACCAGGTGGTCCTTGCGGTAGTACAGCAGGCCCGCGTCGCTGTTGAAGGGGACCGCGTACCGCGTACCGTCCCAGTACGACGTGCTGTCGACGGATTCGATGAGATCCTCGGGGTCCTCGACCGCCGAGTCGCTCAGCGGGCGGATCAGGTCGGCCTCGGCGAACTCCGGGATCCAGGTCACGTCCAGGTTCACCACGTCGTACTCGGCGCTGCCGGACTGGAGGGCACCGAGCAGCTGGCTGCGCTGCTGGTCGGCGGAGCCGGGCAGCTCCACCAGGCGGGCCCGGTAGCCGTGCTCGCCCTCCTTGGCGTTCCAGGCGTCGATGAGCTGCTGCCGGATGCCGTTCTTGCCGGTGACGTCCTGGCCACTGGCCACCACGATCCGGGGGGAGGAGTCGGCGGCGCCCGCCGGCTGCTGCTGTGCGTCACCACCGGTGCAGGCCGTGAACGTCAGGAGCGACAGCAGGGACAGCGTGGCCGCCGCCAGGCGTCGGGTCATCATTCCTCCCCCGTTCCGGTGCGGGCGACCTCGTCGCGCAGGGTGGGCACGAGGTCGTCCCCGGCGTCCAGGCAGCGGCCCCGGCCGGCCTCCGCGATCCGCGTGCCGGGACGGTCCCGGTCACAGGCTCCGTTCTTCAGGGTCACCATGGCCACGGGCACGCCCGCGGCCCGGGCCCGGTCGAGCACCCGCTCGAGTCCGTCGCCGGTCAGGCGGTTGTCGTCCTCGCCGTCGGTGAGGTGCACGATCAGCTGCGGCCGCTCGTCCCCGGCCCCGCGTTCCCGCATGAACGCCAGGGCGTCCAGCAGGGCGGCGGACGGATCGGCTTCCGCGTCCCGCACCCGGGCGGCGTCCAGGGCGCGCTCGGCGTCCCGGCGGGCGTGCGTGCCGAAGGGCAGGAGGTCGGTGTGGGTACGGCCCTTGAGACCGTGCACCGCCCACACCCCGTACTCGTCCTCCCCGCCGAGCCCGGTCAGGGTCTGCTCGATGATGCCGGGGCCGCCGCTGGAGCCGTCCCACAGGCCGGCCATCGAGCCGGAGCTGTCGAGGAGGAACAGGACCCGCCCGGGGCCGTGCGCGTTGCCGTACCGTTCCAGCGCCGTGTCCATCTCCGACGGTTCGGCGGAGTCGGCCGGCCGGATCTCGTCGATCAGCCCGTCGCGGACCGACTTCGGGTCGAGGAGGCTTCGCTCGCCCTGTGCGGACCTGAAGCCATGCTCGCCGAGCGCCTTCCGGCCTTCGTCGCCGGTCAGCCAGGAGCGGAAGCGGTCCGTCTCGGCGCTCCGCGCGTCGGCGTCCCGCACAGCGTCCTCCCAGCGCACCCGCACGAACGTGGGTTCCAGACCGGGGACGTCATCCGGGTAGACGGCGGTGCGCGGGGCGCGCGTGGCCGGGTGGCAGTCGACGCCGCTCCTCAGCAGGAACTCCGGGACCAGGGCCACGCTGCGGTCGTCCACGGCGTCGGCGTCGGGCAGCGTGCACAGCAGCCTGACGGCCGAGGACTCGGGACGGCCGGACTGCGTGATGAGCAGCTCCGCTCCGCGCGCGTCCGCTCGGCCGCCGTACAGGCCGACCGTCGCCAGCAGCGCCGAGTCGGCGAACTCCGGGTCGGGGCGGCGCACTTCGGCCTCGCCGGGTGCCTGTTCGAGATCGGTGAGCAGTTGCGACAGCGTCCGCCCGGTGGGCTCGACGGCGTCGTCCAAGCCCTTGGGGACGGCCAGCACGACCGGTGAGTACGCGAACGGCTCGTCGTCCGCCGTCAGATGGGCGAAGACGCGGTCCTCCTGGGCCGCCGTGACCCGGCGGACGTCCGCGCGGGTGGCGGGGATCCACACGTCCGGCTGCGGGCCGATGTCCCGCTGCGGGTTGTCGTCGTCGCGCGGCCGCTGCCAGGCGTCGGTCCGCTTGCTCAGCGCGGTCACCACGCCTGCGGCCCCGGCGCTGTAGACGGTGACTCCGCTGCGCCGGCAGCCGTCGTCCGTGGTGTTGGCGTCCGAGGCGACGTAATCGTCCGCGGCCGCCTTGATCGCCGGTTCCAGATCGGGGTCGGTGAGGAGACGCAGCTCCAGTGCGGGCCGACAGCTCCCTGAGTCGCCGATCAGAACGAAGAGACCGTATCCCCCGACGACGCCGGTGAACAGGAGAGTCAGCAGAAGGATCAGGACGGTACGACCGAGCCGCTCGGCGACGGCCCGGAACAACGCGAGAGGGCGCTCGAGCAGCCGGAACCAGCGACGACGGTCGACTTCCGTGTCCGTGTCCGGGTCCGGGTCCGGGTCCGGGTCCGTGTCCAGGCCCGTATCCGGGTCCGTGTCCGGGTCCGTGTCCGGTGATGGCGGGGACGGAGACGTGGACGACGACGCGTCGGTCGGCGTGGGTGCCTGGGCGGGCGCAGAAGGCTGTGCGGGTCCGGGAGCCGACACGGCAGCGGTGAGGACAACAGTCTCCGGAACCGGCTCGGGCTCAGGAGCCGTTTCGGGCTCAGGAGCCGTTTCGGACTCAGGAGCCGTTTCGGACTCAGCAGCGGGTTCGGACTCGGGAGTCGTTTCGGACTCAGGAGCGGGGGTCGACGCGACGGCAGGCGCAGCCGACCGCACAGGCCCCGCCGCCAGCAGCACGTCCGCGCCCGCGTCCCAGGGAGGGGCCAGCGCCTGCGGCTTCTGCGGGTCGTTGTCCTCCGCCTCGTAGCCCGCCTCGTCCATCCGCTGCTTCACCTGGAGAAAGAGGTCGGACAGCCACACCTCCCCGCCCCCGTTGAGGACGCGCACCATCTCACGGGTGAACGGCGTCGCGACGTCGGCGTCCCCGCCCAGGATGCAGCGGTTGGGCTGCACGCTCATCAGGAGGAGGATCTTCTCCCTGCTCTCCTGCGGAGCTTCGAAGCGGTGCCAGATCGCCGCGGCGTTGCCCGCGTAGCAGCAGTCCAGGATCACCAGCACCTTCTCGGCGCGGCTCTCCGGGGCGCAGAGCTCGCTCAGCACCCCCGCGAAGCTCACCGCACCGGGCAACTCCTCGCCCGCCACCATCCGCGCGGTACGCATCTGGAGGTGCAGCTTGTGGGTGTGCGTGTCGGTGACGACGGCGTGACCGGCGAAGTAGAGCAGCAGCAGCCCCTCGGCCTCGCGGACGGCGCGGTGCAGCGCGCCCGTGAAGTCTCCCCGGGACGGCGAGGCGAGCGGCCTGATCTCTCCCGCGCCGAACACCCCGCCCCGGTACAGCGCGTCCTCGAGCGTCTTCCGGTTGTGCCGCACGGCGGGAAGCTGGCCGGTCACACCCTGCGGATCCGGCGCGGTGTGGTCGTACTCGGACACACCGACCAGCAACGCCCGGTTCGCTCTGCCGCGCGGGTCGAAGCGGCTCACCGGACTACTCCCCGTTGGGGCCCAGCCGGCGGATGTCCGTATCGGGTTCGCCCCCATGGAGCCTGCGGCGGTTGTTCTTCCAGGTCTTCACCGCGCGAACGGTGTAGTCGGTCAGCGCCACGACCGTCGCGACATCACTGAGCAGCTTGAGGACGAGTTCGACATCGGGCCCCAGCCGTCCCTTGGCCCCGTCCGTCCTGGTCCGCTCCTCGATGCGCAGGTGCTGGCCGGAGAGCAGTTCCTCCAACGGCTCGTCCCGCTCCAGCCAAGCCCGCAGCGCTCTGACATCCTCCACGGTCGCACCGTCGCCCAGCCGGACGCGCACGCCTAAGACAGCCACTTGCTCCCCCTCTGTCATGCCCGACATCATGACACCGGGTCAGGCCTCGGCGGCAGACCTGTGACACGACCTGAGCAAGCCATTGCACGCCCCCTTCACGCCAGGCGCACACGGCGCACGCGTGGTCAGGGCTGGGTCTGCAACTGCCGCAACTGCCGCTGCACATGATCGAGCGCCCCCTCGCGCCGCCCGGGGACCCGTCCCCGCAACTCGGCGAGCGCGGCGCCCAGTTCGCGGGCGCGCGCGGTGTCGCGGATCTGGCCCCACTGGTGGTGGGCCCGGTCCACGGCGGCCTCGACGGCGGGCGCGTCCGGCGCCTGCCCGGCGTTCAGGCGGACGGTGGCCACCATCAGCCAGGTGTGGCAGCTGCGGCCCGCGTCCCCGGCGAACATCGCCAGGTCGGCCCGGACCTCGGCCCAGTGCAGGGCCTCCTCGGAGGCAGGCCCGTGCGCGGCGACGGCGGCCTGCTCGTGCCGGGCGGCGAGCGCGTCGGCGTCCAAGTGGCGGCCGGACTGGACGGCGGCGGTGATGGCGGCGTGCGGATCACCGGCCGAGGGGCCCGGCGTGCTCAGCACGATGTCCGTGCCCGCGCTCTCCGGCGCGATCCGGGCCAGCGCCTGCTGGTGCAGCTGCTCCAGCGGCGGCCGGAAGCCGCTGCGCAGGATCGTCGCGACGGCCTTCATGTAAGCCGGTGCCGCGACCGTGCGTCTGGACGGCGGGGGTGCGATGCGGCCGTGCACGGCGTTGCCGCGGCCCGAGTCCAGCGGGGTGCCGCGCAGCAGCTCCCAGGTCTCGGCGTCCGCGTGCAGGTCGAGCAGGAGGGTCGTCGCGCCGGACGGCCTGAGCCGTAGTTCGTCCCGGAACCAGTGCCAGGGGAAGGCCGTGTAGCGGGCGGTGGACGCGGTGGTGCGGGCCAGCGCCAGGTGGGGCAGGCGCTGGCGGCGGTCGAGCTGGAGCTGGCCGGTGACGTACACGGTGAGCGGGCCGGGGGCCGCCGCTGCGGCTCGCAGCCGCGTGAGGACGGCCTGCGGCTCCAGCGGGTCGGCGAGTTCGACGACGTTGGCGGTGTCCGTGCCGGCCAGCACGCCGGGTGGGACGGCGGCCAGGACGGGGAGTACGGACGCGGCGTCCACCAGGCGCCCCTTGCCCACCGGCGAGGCCGCCAGCAGCAGCACGGTTCCGGGCATCTCGTCCCTCCCCCTGTCGATCACGTACGGCAGCACCGTAACCGCTGCCGCTGCAAAGGTGGGCCCCAGGACCGCAAACGTCCGCCTTCGGGGGGCTTCGCCCCCTCCTCGGGGACGCTCCGGCGGCGCACGGCGAAGACGGTGGTGTCGTCGGCCGGGTGCCCGCCGCAGTACCGCAGCGTTCGGTCCCGTACGAAGGCGGCCGGGCGATCCGGTTCGGCGGTCCGGTTCGGCGGTGCGGGGGTCGTCGGCGATGGCCCGGGTCAGCTCCTCGGCGAGCCGGTGGAACGCTCCGGTGCCGTCCCGGCCGGTACCGTCCGGGCCTCCGTCCCGGGCTCCGTCACGCCGTCCGTCCCGGCCTCCGTCACGCCGTCCGTCATCAGCGGGGTTTCGTCGGCGGCCACCCGCACCCGCACCCGCCGCCCCGTGGGCGGGCCGGGCGCGAGATCCCCGAGGCCGAGCAGCCCGTCCCCGGCGGCAGGCCGCGTACCCGGTGCGGCCCGGCCGCCGGCGGCGGCGGCGGCCCATGGCGGCACGTCTCGCGTGCGGCCCACGGCGGCACGTCTCGCGTTCCGCCGACTTGCCGCCGGGTCCCCGCCGGTGTGCCCTGGTAGGCAGGGGCAGGGAGAGAGGAGAGCTCTCATGGCTCATGCGGCACCCGCCTCACGCACGGCGACCACGCGACGCCGTACACCCGACGTCTTCAGCCCGCGCACCCACGCGATGGCGAAGATCGCGGTCCCCGTCGTCCTCGGGCTCGTCTACGGCTACTGGGCCGCGGCCATCCGGCGCGACGCCGGGCCCATCACGGGCTGGAACCTGCTGTTCGGCTTCCTCACCGCGCTCGTGTTCGCCGTCCTGTACGTCGCCGTGCGGAAGGTCGCCCCGCGGCTGCGGCGCGAGCTCCACGCGCTGCTCTGGTTCGCCTTCACCGGCTGCGCGATCGGCTTCCTCTACAGCCAGACCGGCGAGTCCGTGCTGCGGTCCACCGGGCTGGGGCTGCTGGTCGGCGCGGGCGTCCTCGTGACGCTGTTCTACCGCTACTACACACGCGAGGACGCCTCCGGCCGGCGCGTGGGCTGACGGCGTACCAGTGCGACACGTTCGGCTCGGCCTGTGGGCCCGAATGCAGTCACCCCGGTCGCGGGCCGGACCCCCGGAGCCTTGCCTGGAGGGGTGTCCGAGCACGACCGGGCGCCCGTCCCCGAACAGGCGCCCCTCCTACGACCGCGGAACGCCCTGTCGGCCGTTCTGCTGGCCCTCGCGTGCCTGCTCCTGCCGTTCGGGACGCTCGCCTCCTGGGCGGCGCACGGGCTGACCGACACCGGCCGCTACGTCCGGGCGATGGCGCCGCTCGCCGCCGACCCGGACGTGCAGCGCGCGGTCGCGGACGCCGTCGGCGACGGCATCATGCGCGAGGCCGGGCACGAGCTCGACACCGGACCGCTGCGCGGCACGGTCGGGCCCTTCGTCCACGACGCGGTGCGCTCGTTCACCCGGACCGCGGCGTTCCGCACGGGGTGGGACGCGGCGAACCAGGCCGTCCACGACGCGGTGCTGCGGGCCCTGCGCGACGACAGCACGCGCGCCACCCCGGTCACCGTCGACGTCGCGCCGGTCGTCGCCCGGGTCAAACGCCGGCTCACCGACGACCACGTTCCGTTCGCCCACCGCATCCCGGCCCTGCACGCCAGGGTCCCGGTGCTCCCGGCCGACGACGTGGACCGACTGCGCAAGGGGTACCACGTGCTCGACACCGCCGCCCTCTGGCTGCCGCTCGCCGCCGCCGTGTGCGCCGTGGCCGGGACCGCCCTCGCCGCGTGCCGCCGCCGCGCGGTCACCGCGCTCGGCCTCGGCACGGCGCTGGGCGGCGGGCTGCTCGTCCTGGCCGTCGCGATCGGCCGCCGCCTCACCCTGGCCGACCTGCCCGACGCGCTCCACCGCCCGGCCGCCGGCGCAATCTACGACGCCCTCACGGCCACCCTGCTGACGGTGTCCTGGCTGCTGGTCGCCTTCGGCCTGGCGGTGGCGCTCGGCTCGTGGCTCACGGGCCGGTACGGTCCCCGGCTCGCCTCGCGGCGACGTGCGCGAGCGTCCGCAGCGCCCGGCGCAGATCCGGCTCCGGAGCCGACGCGAGCCCGAGCCTGACGGCGTCGGGCGTGTGGCCGGGGGCGACGGCGAAGGCGGGGCCCGGTGTGACGGCGATGCCGTGCGCGGCGGCGGCCGCCGTGAAGGTGTCGGCGCGCCACGGGGCGGGCAGCTCCCACCAGGCGAAGTAGGCGCGCGGATCGGACCGTACGGCGAAGCCCGCGAGCTCCTCGGCGAGGATCTTCTGCCTGCGCGCCGCGTCCGCCCGCTTGGCCGCCACCAGCCGCGCCACGGTCCCCTCCCCGGCCCACCTCACGGC
>NZ_NGFN01000256.1 GCF_002148965.1 Streptomyces swartbergensis
GCCGCCGCCATCAGGGATGCGGCCGARTTTCTTGACGTCTATGTGGAGCAGTTCGCCGGGCCGGGCCCGTTCGTAGCGGCGTACTGGTTCGCCGGTGGCCCGGTCGCAGGCTGCCAGGGCGGGCAGGTGGTGCCGGACGAGGATGCGGTGGGCGGTGGAGGCGGCGATGTTGCAGCGGGCGGCCAGCCGCAGCGGCCCGATGCGATGTTCGCGTCGCAGGCGCACGACCTGCTCCTCAACGGCGTCCGGGGTGCGGCGGGGCTGGTGGTGTGGGCGGCTGGAGCGGTCCTGCATCCCGGCGGACCCGTGCTTGCGGTAGCGGCCTGCCCAGCGTGCTGCGGTGGTGTGGCTGACCTGGAAGCGTTCCGCGGCCCGCCGTAGCGGCCAGCCGTCGTCGACGACACACCGGGCCAGACGCAGCCGGCCGGTCGCGGTCAGCGGGGCGTTACGGTGGAACAACGAGGGCCTCCTGGGAGCCGGTTGTAGATGTCGCAATCCACACCGAACCCGGAGGCCCTCACCTCTTTCAAGGACCACTCAAGGCGTGTCGCCTGTCACCAACGTCCCGGGACAGCACACCTAGGCCCTCCAGAGGCGACAGCGGCCGGCCGAGGAAGTCGGCGAGCTCGCCCTCCGCCGCGTTCAGTACGACCTTCAGCAGCTGCTTGTCCTGGATGATCAGCCCGGGGTCCGCGAGCCGTGTGGGCAGCCAGCCGTCGAAGCCGTGCCGCGACCGGTTGACGTACCGCCCGGAGACGAACGGCAGCGCCCGCAGCAGCGCTGCCAGCAGCCGGTTGGACGGCAGTGTCCTGGGGCGCGGCCGGTACTCGCAGCGCTCCAGCCGCTCGAAGTAGGCGCGCATTGACGCGCTGCTCCAGGAGTCATCGCCGGTCGCGCGGGCGATCCGGTCCCAGTCCGCGTTGTACGGGTAGACGGTGATCAGCGCGTGGTGGGCCGAGCAGCCGCCGATCGCCCCGGCCCGCGGGTAGAGGATTCCCTTGCCGGGGACGGCCTTGGTGTCGCGCTGGTGCTGTTCCTCGTCCGCGTAGTGGCGCACGAAGTAGTCCCAGCGCTGTACGGGGTCCTCGGTGGCGTCGGGGTGGAAGGCGGGCACCAGGTAGTTGTCGTTGTCGTGTTCGCCGCCCGCGTCGAGGAGCAGGACCCGCATGCCGGCCTCGGCGAGGCGGGCGGCGAGCGGTCCGCCGCCGGCCCCCGCCCCCACCACGACGTAGTCGAACCCTTCCGCGTCGGTCGCCTTCACGTCTTCTCCTGGTCGACGGTCAGGGCAGTGACGGCCAGGGCGGTGTTGACGGCGGAGATCAGGGTGGTCAGGGCAGCGGTGCGGGGCGCCAGATGGCCGCGCAGCCCAAGCATGGCCGCAGTCACCGTGTCGCTGCCATGGATGAGCACACCCTCCCGCAGGTTCTGAGTGAGGCGCTCGCCGCGGCTCGTCAGCAGGTCGAGGCCGAGCAGGACCGTGCGGATGCCGAAGAGCCGGAAGGCGTAGACGGCGGCGGGGTTGGGCTCGGAGTCCCGGTCGAGTCTTTGGATGAGGAGCGTGGGGGCGAGCAGACCGGCGGCCCCGTTGAAGAGCCGGATGCCGGCCAGCCCGAGAACCGCCGCCGAACGAATTCCGGCAACACGCTTTCCTGTCATGGTGTCCTCCTTGAAAGGGACTGCGGGGCGGCGCAGCTCACCCAGGTAGTTGTCCCTGCCGGACGCGTCTCGACCCCGGCCACCCGCGAGAACCACCCGCTCGGCCCTCGGAGCGGCAACGCGAAGTTACGTCGCTACGGGTGGTTCATTCGGGTGGTCCGTTCCCGAGGCGATCAGGTCCGGCCGAGCCGACGCGCACTGCTGCCGGTGGTTTGTTGACGGTGGGGCTGTGCCGGAGCAGGCCGTGAGTGAAGGCGTCAACTACGGCCTGGGGAGTCCGAATAAGCGGTTCGTGAGTTGATGCCCGCTCCAAGTGATGCTTGGGGCAGGTGTGCCGGCTCCCGGTGCCGGCTACTGCTGCCTGGCGAAGGTGCCGGTGTCGGCTTCGGTGAGGATGCCGAGTTTGACCAGGCGCTCCAGCTTGGCCGGGGTGCTTTTGACCGTCTTCGGCAGCACTTCGTGGCCCGGCTTCCTCGTTGAGCGTGCTGCGGAGCGCGGGATGACGTCGCTCGCCCTGACCGACCGGACACCGTCGCCGTCGCCCCACATTCGCCGCTGGTCCCCAGCAGGGGCCGACCTCCGCAGGACGCACCGCAAGATCCCCGTTCGTCGTACTGTGCCTTGTGAAGCGTGACGCGCTCGGCGATGGAAGCTGTCAGGTGACGCGGGAAGAGCGGTGGGAGAGGGTGGGACGGGGGCCCAGGAAGCGGCCGGAGGCGGAGAACGCGGCTGCGCTGAAGCCCTCTTCTCGCAGTTCGACCGCGGGGAACTCCTTGCAGGCGGTGTGCGGCTGGGCCGTGGACTCGCCGAACCGGCAGGCGACGCCGGTGAGCCTGATCGTGATGAAGTCCGCGATCTGCGCTCCGAACTCGATGGGCCTCCCACCGATGGTGATGTCCCCGACGGCAAAGCCCTTGTCCGCGGGCACCGCGTAGACGGCGCGGACACGGTTCTCCGAGTCGCCTCTCAAGTACGTCCAGTATGCCTTTGGATCGGAGCCGTCCGGCGTCTCCCAGCCGTCCGTGGACAGGTCGTCGAAGTACAGGCCCACTGGGTCGGCGAGGGTGATGTCGGCCTTCTGGCGGGCCAGGGCGTTGACTCCCGCGCCGATGTGCGGATCGCTGTTGCGCTCCGCGGCACCGTACTTGCTGCAGGCGATGAGCTCCTGCTGGGTGGTCAGTTCCTCGCCGTTGATGACGCGCCGGATGGTGGCTGCCGCGGCCAGTTCGATTTCCGCGCCCAAGGTGTTGTTCGGCTGAATCAGGTGCATGGCGCCGTGGCTCGTGGAGTTGTTCCACTTATTGCGGGGCTGGTATCGACCGCTGGGCGAGAACAGATCCTCCTTGCGTACGTCCGGACTGATGAACTTTTGATAGAGCTCGACTGTCTTGTCCGGGTTCGTCTGCGCCAGGATCTCCCAGTACTCGGGGCCTTCACAGGTGAACGTGACCTTGTTGATCTTTCCTGAGTCGTCGCGGGAGACGCTCCACTCGCAGTACTCGTCCTGAACGTCACGGCTGGCATCGGCGCGCTGCCAGCGCTGGAGGTCGGAAATGGAGGTGATCTTGATGATGCGGGGGAACGCGGTCCATCGGATGGGGGCGTGCTGGAGGTCCGGGGCCGTGTCCGTGGTGGTCAGGTTGTAGAACTGCGGTCTCGGGCTGTCGTTCAGCACCTGGTGCGGATCGGGACCTTGAATGGCCTCGTCGACCGTGTCGGAGATGAACGTGTTCCAGGCCTTGCGGCCGAACTCGTCCAGATCGTCGAGATTGCCGGGAGGCCCGTAGGCATCCAGTTTGGCCATGGCGTTCTCCTTGTACGTGAGGGCGGAGCAGGAACCAAGTGGTCGGCAGCGCCGCTGGAGGTGATGTCGGCGAGACCGGTGAGGGGCCGGCCGCGTCAGGTCAGCTCCGCGACAGTGGCGTCCTCACGCATCGCCAGCAGCGGGGCGTCAGGGGGGATATTGGTGACCGGCAGGGTGAGTTCGAACTCGTTGAGCTTCATGTGGCGGAACTGCCGACGGCGCGACTCGGCCAGGCGGACATAGTCGTCGAAGCCGGATTCGGTGCGGATGCGCTCGGTGACCCCGCGCAGATAGGCGTCCACCCGTTGTCCGAACACTGTCCGCCAGGCGTCGTCGGGTACCTGCCAGTGCTCGGCGAAGCGGCCCTCTGGGCTGTCGGCCGACAGGGTGCCCGCGGCGTCCAAGATGGCTTGGGCGACTTTGCCGCACAACTCCACCGCGTTGGTCGGCGTGATCGGCACATACCGCATGAGGTGGCTGCGGGCAGGGCTGAAGACCGGGTTGGGGAAGTCCACCATCAGCACACAGGCTGCGAACTTGGCCGGGACAAGCCCGTTGCGGACCATCTGCCGAACCACCTCGTTGTCCTCGTGGGCGGCCTCGGGCACCACGAAGGCGAAGAACGTGTCGCCTGGCTGCGAGAACCCGCTGAACTTCTCCTCCAGCCGGAAGTCGAACCGGGTCACGCTGGCCAGGTATCGGGCGGCCGGCGCTCTGGGCGGGGCGGCCTGTGTGGACAGGCGAAGGTCGTCGAACAGGACATCCTGGTTCAGCCAGAAGCCCGTGGGCAGCGTCAGGTCGGGACTGTCCGCCGTGATGTTGCTGCTCTGTCTGTCGGTGCTGGTGAGGTTGACCGTGGTGCTGGTGAACAGATGGCGCAGCAGCCGATCGGGGTGGTCCACAACGCCGTTCGCGGTGACAGCGGCCAGGCGGGCCGCTGTCCACCGGGTGATGAGGGACCTGACTGTCAGTTCCAGCTGCTGGGCTCCGATGACCTGCTGGAACAGCTGGTCATGGTGCAGCGGGTCATCCTCGGCGAGCCGGATCGTGGCCCGCTCGGACTGCCAGTTGATCCAGGGAATCCTCAGCTCCTTCATCACGGCGCTGCCGTTGACGTGGCTGTCGAAGCAGCCCTTGCCACGCGAGTCGGGTTCCAGCGCGTCCCAGGAGTTGCCCGCCCAGACCCAGCTGGATTCGAACCGAGCATAGAAGTTGAAGACCCTCGCTTCGGGATCCCAACCCGCGACCTGAAGGAATCCCTCCTGGGGGTCGCCACCAGCCTGGGTGCTGACCAGAAGGTCAACCTGACTGCCTCTCACGGCAGTGGTGATCGCGAACCGCATGTCGCGCTCGCCGATGGCATCCGCCGAGACCTGCCCGGCCTCGCTGACCAGATACACCTTCCGTGAGGCGGCGGCCGTCGCGGGAAGTCGGGACAGCAGGTCCTGCACAGTGGTGGGAAATACGCCGACGCGGAAGAACTCCACCGCCATCGGGTCTCCCAGCGACGTCAGTTCCTCATCGCTCACGGGCCACGCCCGGTCATCCCTGCCGCTGATCCTGCGGTACAGCCGCCCGGGTTCCAGCGCGGTGGAGCCGGGTCCGCAGCCGTCGACGGCGAGGCCATCGTCCAACGCGGGGTGGCCGGATGTCTCGTCCAAGGCACCCGCGTCGCGGGCGGCGCCAACTTCCTCGACGGCAGTCGTTCTCGTCCAGGCGGTCGCACGACGCAGCTGCGTGTGGTCGGGCATGGCCACTCCGCTCCCAAAAAATGAGCATTTATCAGACTACACTGCATATCAACGTATAAACTGATACCCGGTCGCGAGATCTTGTTTCAGCCGCGGTCGCGGATCCACCCTGATGGCCCACCTGCCTCAGCGCCTCTGTTCTTCGGAGTTCTGATCACATTCCTCAGGTCTGGCCCGCCCTTGCCCTCGTGGTGACGAGCCAAAGTGATGTACAGCGGGCGAGGGTACCTCGATGACGGCGTTCGGGCAGTCGGCCAGGACGTCGGTGAGCGCGGGCTGTTCGGCTGGGTCGAAGTCAGTTGCCACCGTGCCTTGATGGCGACCCAGGCGGTGGCGTACGTGCAACGGTAGCCAGCGGCAGGCGGTTGCCAAGTTGTCGAGTCCTGGTCGGCCTTGGAGCGGTTGATGGGCTGCGGCGATTTCGCGAGCCCCCACCTTTGACGTGATCACCAGCTTGCCCAGCACGGACCCCACCCTGGGTGCTGAATTCCTGGCCTCCACCGGCGGCGACATGACCGTCTTCGGCACCGCCGACCGCCTCACCGGCTTCGGGGTGTTGCACCCATGCCGGGCGACTCCGGCAAGATCAGTGGGAAACCTGCGGCGCCGGAAGAGAGGCAACAGACGGCTCCAAGGGGTCTACTACGCCTCCGCGTTGGTCAGCATCCAGTATGGCGAGGAATCCGCCGGTTCAACGAACGCAAACGCGCAGAAGGACCAGCTCCACATCCAAGCCGTCGTCGCTCTCGCGGCTTGACAGATGGCATTTGGAAGGCTTTGGCCATGTCACGGTGATTGCGGTAGCCGAAGGGGCACGATCAGCCGTTGGCCCGGTGCGCCGCCCGTGTGAACGGAATGGTCAAATGCAGAAACGAGGCAGCCCCGCCGCTTGAGGTGCGACGGGGCTCGACTATCTGCAGACGACCACAGACAGGTCAGTTGAAGAACAGAGAGATCGGCAGGTGCCTACCCGTATGCCTCCAGGAGAGCACGTCTTCAACAGCCCGGGCTCTGTTTCCAGGCGATGCCGGGATTCGCTGTCGCGCCCTACAGGAAGTACATCAGCCAGATCTGCCCGTCCGGGCCGAAGGAGAACTCGACCTCTCCTGCTCCTTGTGCAGGCTCGAGATTGACGAAGTTGACGACTTCTTCCATGGTCGAGAAGGAGAGCGCGTGCCAGGTTTTCACATCGGACCTGAGCGCGCTCTTGAGCGTCTTGGCATCAGCGGTGGTGACGGTCATAGAACGTCCTTTCCAGGAAAGGTCTGGGGGCTTCGCTTATGAGTATCAGCCGTAAACATGCTCTTTGCGACTTCGCCTCCTCCAAACGGCTGGCTGTGCTTGTCCATCCAAGGAGCTACCTGGGGCGCCTGCTTCGTGGTCTCGAGTTGGACTCCTGAGATCGGGGGAGAGGCTCCGGGGAGCCTCAATGCACGCGGCGCACCGGGCCTAGCCGTAGCTGCCTGCCGTACTGGGCGCCGGCCAAGGATGCCGACGCACAAGCGAGACCAGTTCCATGTCGGCCGTCCCGAGCATGGCGCGGGCCAGGCCACAGCGCGACTGCTCCGACGGAGTCAACTACCAGGCCCTCGGCGTCAGTGCTTCAGCGCATACATGCAGGGTCCACTGATTGAGCCGACAAGTATGCCGCCCGCTGGGTGCTGGCGGTGTGCCCGGTCACGGTGGTGCGGGTCCTGACCGTGCCGCCGCGCTCATTCGACGCGCCGCCGTCGGGGATGGACGCTCGCCGAGCAGGTCGAGGGTCTGACCACAGCCCCAGCCTGTCGAGGGTTGCCGCACGGCGAGGGTCGGCCGACGGCCCGTTATGCAGGTGCAGTGCGTCCTGGCGATGCGGTCTCGGACTCGACACGTGTCTCATTTCTGTCGCGGGGGGATGGCGGATCGGCGAAGGTGGAGGGAGCAGTGCCGGTTGCGAGCTGAGAGTAGGCGGTGGACATGTCGGTCCGTGTCATTGTCAAGCTTGCCCAGGACAGGGACTGGTCAGCTGTCGCCGATGGGCTGGAGGCGGTAGGAGCCGAGGGGGTGCAGGCTCCGCGTGAGTCGCTGCCCGACCGGGCGGTGGCGCTGTTTCCGGATGAGATCGGCGTCTCGGAAGCCGTGGAGAGCGCTCGTGGCGTCGAGGGTGTCGCTGAGGCCGAACCCGATGTGATGCGCTACACCAATGGTCCGGGCATGTGAAGTGCGGCTCGGGGCGGGATCGGCGCAACCGGTGGAGGCTGCCCGCCGAGCGGTCCGGCGCGTCGGCGGGCAGTTGAAGGTGGTGGTGTGGTTCCGGGGGCGGCGCTCAGACCAGGGCGAGCGCCGAATCGGCGTCGAGGAGGCCGAAACCGAAATCGTCGTTGGGCACTGGGTCGTTGGGGCGTCGGCGCAGTGGCTTTGCGGTGGTGCGAAGGATCTGGCGGACGTCCCGGGCGCTCAGCCCGGGACCGAGAGAGAGCAGCAGAGCCGCGACTCCGGCCACGTGTGGGCAGGCCATCGAGGTGCCGTCCGATGGGGAGAACGTGTCGTCCAGGAAAGTGCTGAGGATGTTGACCCCGGGCGCCGACACATCGATGTGTGGACCGGTGTTCGAGAAGGTCGCCTTGCGGTCCAGCGGGTCGGTGGCACCCACGGCGATGACGTCGTCGAAGGCCGCCGGGAAGCTCTGCGTCCGCCGGCCGGCGTTGCCCATCGCAGCCACGACGACCACGTCATGGTCGATGGCGTGCGCGATGGCATCACGCTCGACCTCGGTCGCTTGAGGGCCGCCGAGGCTGAGATTGAGCACCCGGGCACCATGGTCGACCGCCCACCGGATGCCTGCCGCAATGTCGGCCGCGCTGCCGACGCCGCTGACGAGGTTGTCGCTGAGCCGACGGATACGGGCGAGCACCCGTACGGGCATCAGGCGGCACTCCCACGTCACACCGGTCACTCCCTCACGATTGTTGGAGCGGCAGGCGATGGTTCCGGCGACGTGCGTGCCGTGCCCGACCTCGTCCTGCGGGAAATCGTCGACTCCCAGGAAGTCGCCCTCGAAGACCCAGCCCGGCCTCGCGATCGGATTTGGTCCAAGATCGACGAAGTCCTTTCCTTGTTTCAGGAGCGGCGCCAGCTCGGGATGGTTCAGGTCGACTCCGGTGTCGATGATGGCGACGGCGACGGAGCCGCTGCCCCTGCTCCGCTCCCATGCCTCGGGACACTTGATCCTCTTCAGTCCCCATTGCTGTGCGAAGAGCGGGTCGTTGGGAATCACGGATGCCTGCTCCCGCCAGCGGTTGGGCTCGGCGACAGAGACTTCCTCCAGGGCGTTGAGGCGCTGGACGGCACGGGAGACGTCCTGTGCCGGGTCGAAGCGAACGCGGTAGGCGGCACTGAGTTCGGTCTGCTCCGCGACGGCCGCGATCCCTGCGGGGATGGGCGCAGGTGGTGGGTGCAACCGGGTCACGGACCGGACTCCGATGTCCGTGAAGACTTGGTCAAGCGGTTCGACGCCCAGATGGGTGGCCGCGGCGAACGCCCCGCGCACAGGACCGGTCGGCACAGCTACAGAGATCCCTTTCGCCGCCTCCGGTTGCACCTTGATGAGCACTTCGCCGGGTACCTGGTTGTCCTGATTCGGAGCGAAAACGCTTGAGCGCTCGTCGGGAGCTTCCGTATCCGTGTACTGGTGCTTGTCGGGCATGGTGCCTCCTTCAAGGGGAAAGCGCTTGAAGTCGAGGTAGCCCCCTATGACCACTATCACCCGATTGGCTCCATGGCGCACTCCCGTCACTGCTTTCGCAGCGACTACCACCTCGGCGCGCTGGGGCGGTGCTCATGTGCTTGTTCCTCGTGCCTGTTCAACCCGCCACCGCTCGCTCGCGCACAGTGGCCAGCGAGCGAGCTGATGTTACGCGTAGAGGACGAAGTGGCTCACGGCGGCCTCGCATCCCGCACGGCCTACTCCCGTGAGGCCCCCGGGCCCGCCCGTCCGCGGTCTCCCCACCCAGCCGTCCGTGGTCTGCGGGGCGCTGAGCGCGAGCGCAAGCAACGCCGCCGAGATCTCCCGGATGACCTGTCCGGCGCCGCTGGACGCTGGTTGGCGTAGTCGTCGCTTGTCCCCGAGGTGGGTACAGAGCGTATGCCGCCTCAACCCGGTAGTTGACATCGCGTACCGCGCGTGCGCCGTTGTCCATCTGCTCCGCCAGTTCGAGCGCGATCTTTAGGTCGCGTTCGGGAATGAACTCGCCGATGCCCGTCGTCCGGCCGACTCCGCACCGCGTCGAGATCGGGGCTGCGGAAATTGTCGCTTGGCGTAGTGGGCCGATTCCGGTCGGATCCCCAGTTACGCAGGATCACCACCGCACCGTGGAGGTCGACCATCCACCGGATCTGCGGGTCGCTGTCTGAAACCACGTCAACGTGCCCTGACTAGCTAGTCAGCCACTCCACGCAGCTGGGGGGATCTCACGGCATGCGCTGCCTAGATACGTGTGCTACGACTTGGAAATACGCTGTGCGACACGAAGCATGGGAGACCAACATGGCAGACGCAGCTTTCGCCAAGCTTTTGTTTCTGGAGGCGAAAAGGATTCAGGACCCGGATGGTGCGGACGAGGTCCTGGTCGGTAGAGGTGACGGCGGTACCTTTGAAAAGGTGCGAATGCGAGAAGGGGACGTGTTTGATTTCGACGAGCGGTTCGTGCCGTTCGTCAACCAAGCGCCGATTGACGTTGTTCTGCACGAAGTGAATGAGGTAACTGACCAGGTCAGCTTCATTGGAGGAGCGAAGATCATCCCCTCCGAGGTAGGCCTTGGAGAACGAACGCAGGCAATCGGCGCGCTGTCTTTGTCACTGTACGAGCTGACATACAAAGTCCTCTGACGACCCACCATCCGCCATTGGCCCTTTGCCATCCTCAGTTTGAGCAGGCCTGAGCAGGCCGGACGCAGGTGAGTACGGCTGGACGAGTTTTGTGATCCGGGGGGAGCAGCGCAGCTTGTCTGGTGTCGGCGGCGGTAGGGGTGCGGACCGTGCCCTTGGCACCTTGGTCGGCCGTATCGGCCCAGCAGGGGTTGCCGGCTACGGCCAGCGCGTCGATGATGCCGTGTTCCCGGGCCGCGCGAACAGTCGTGGACGGCTCCGGGAAGGGTTGGCGGTGTCCGCAGCAACCGACCGAATGGATCGGCGATGACCTGCACATTCATGCCATGCTTCTTACGTTTCCCGGAGTGGAAGGGCCGGTCGCCTGCGACGCGGACGATCGGCAGGAGCGTGGCGTCGAGCAGGATGAACGCCTTCATCGAAGCAGTGCGGGCCGCCTCGGTGAGGGCAGGGGCGAGCTCGGCGCGTGGTCGATGCCGGTGCTTGAGCCCCCGTGGTGTTGGTTCTCTGCGAGGCATAGTCAAGATTCAGCGCGGTTTCCCGCACGAGAATGTGACGATTAGCCAATTGGGTAGCGACGGCGTGGGGCTGGCGGCGCCGGCACTGACCATGAGGCTGTTTCGCGTTCGTGACCATGGCGGGGTCTCCATGGTCGGAAAGCTGGTCGAATCCCGCGGGTTTCCTGACAAGTTACTGTAGAGGTTCGGGGCAAGGCCACAGGGGGATTAGAGCGGGAGTCCACCAGGAGCAACAGCCGCCCGGAGCTCGCCACCCCTGGACGGGACCCGAGGAAATGCATGGCCCACGAGACGGACGTATCCTGAAATCGGCTCGGGGAACACGCTGCGAGGCGGCAGGTCATGCTGGAAGTTGAACGTGATACATTCTCTGGCCATGCCCAATCCCCGATGGGCCTTGTCGCGAGACCAAGAGGGGAAGCTGACAGACCGCCTCAAGTCGGATACGAACCAACTGTCACCCGTTTTTCCCCTGATAAGCCCTTGAGGCTGGGCCATCGCGGATTCATCGCGCGTACGGTGAAGTCCGACGACGACGCTTGGGATGGCAATCGACCTCCGGGATGGGTCTGTGGCCCACTGACTTTTTGAAGCACCGGCCAGCCGCAGGGGCATCGACGGCGAGCGGCTCTTGGTCGCCGCGGGGAGCCTTCCCTCCTGCCACACATGCGGGAGGACCCGTATCCTCCGGGCCCTTCGTCATTCGACGAGCCCGCCGACCCGGAACCCGGGGTGACGTGGCATCGCCCTTGCCGCGGCACTGTCTACGCAACTAACGCAGACCGGTTCAACAGGGCAAGAACCGTCGAGAAGAACAACAGCTTCTGCATCGCGGCGAACCACGTTGCGAACATCCGCCATGCCGGACCGGGGTGCAGCCGGGGAAAGCTGGCCGCTTCCGTGACGGTCGACGATCTTCGGGGCGGCCTCTACGTCAGTCCGCGCTTCTACCGGGCCACCCCTTCAGGATCGACGCACGCCGACAGGAGACGGGAATCCAAATGACTGATGTAGTCAACTATCGAAGCAACGCGATCGTTGAGCTCATGCACGTGCCCGCCGAGGAGCACGATGAGCGTTGGCTGCAGCAGGCGCTGCAGCAGGCCATCATGCTGGAGCTTGCCACGCTTCCCCCCTACTTGTGCGGCCTTTGGTCGATCGAGGAATCGGACCAGAACTCGGAAGTCTTTCAAATGCTCCACGCGATCATCTTCGATGAGATGTCGCACATGGGTCTGGCCTGCAACATGCTCACCACCATTGGAGGGGAACCGCACATCGCTGACGAAGGCGTCGTCCCGAAGTATCCAGGCCCACTCCCCGGTGGTGTGCAGCCCGAGTTGTCGGTTTCGCTCATGCAGTTGAGCAAGCAGTCGCTCGACATGTACTCCCGCATCGAGAGGCCCGACGACCCCGTGGTTGAGGACGTGGAAGTGCACACGTCCATCGGCGCCTTCTACACGGCGATCCTCGAAGCCTTCCGCTCACGACCGGAGTTGATCAAGGGTACGCGGCAGCTCACCAAGAACATGTCGTCGTCCCACGGCGAGGGGAACGACATCGTCGCTCTCAACTCACTCGATGTTGTCGAGGCGGCCGTGAAGATTATCAAGGAGCAAGGTGAGGGCACTGCCGCGTCGCCAGACAACCCCTTCCCCGGCGAGACCGGAGAACTGGCCCACTTCTACTCGTTCCGGGAGTTCTTCCATGGACGTAGGCTGATCCGTGTGTCGGACGAACCGCCACGGTTCGACTTCCAGGGTGACGAGATTCCCCTGCCCCGGATCTTCCCCATGGGCACGGTTCCGGCGGGCGGTTGGGCTCAAGGCGGGGTACCGGTGTCCAGTGACGTGCTCACGGAGCTCGACACCTTCAACCGCCACTACAGCTCAATGCTCCGGTTCCTGGAGCGTGCCTGGAAGGCGGAGCAGCCGAGCACAGCCACGCAGATGCTGAGCAAAGCGATCGTGCAGATGGTGCAGTTGCAGGAACCCGCTCAGAACCTCATGCGAACGCCATTGCCCGACGGGACCGGCAAGACCTACGGGCCGGAATTCCGATACCTTCCGGACGAGCCGTGAGGTGACACAGCGCGCCGGCGCCGCAGCACCGTCAGGTGCCGTGGGTGCTTCGCCGGATGCCGGCGGAAACAGGGACGTGCGCGGAGATGTTCACGGCGGTCTGGGCGTCGGCGGGGACGTCGGCATCAAGGGCCGACGGGTCGATGGCTCCGGCAGGCCCTTCGTGGACTCCGTCGCTCGGAACACCTTCGCTGCCTGGATCGAGCAGCCATTCGACGTGCCCCCGCCGACCCGTCGGCCCACGTCAACACCGACTCCGCCGATCCCGAGTTCCCACCC
>NZ_NGFN01000257.1 GCF_002148965.1 Streptomyces swartbergensis
GGCTGGGGTTTCCGCTTCCGCGGGGGTGTTTCCCCCGGGTGCGGACGGGGTGTCGCCGTCGCCGGGCTCCCCCGAAGGCTTCTCCTCCTGCCGGTCCGGGTCCAACTGGGCGGCCATCCACAGCAGTTCGGCCAGCTCCCGCGGCGTCGGCGGCGCACCGGCCGCGGACAGGGCCGCGGCCAGCCGGGCGACCGGGGACGGCCCGGTGCCGTGGTCAGAAGCCATCGCCGTCGGCCGTCGCGCTGAGGTACGGCATCAGCTGCTCGGCGAGGTCGTCCAGGGACTCGGCGTCGAGGCCCGCGACCCCCGTGAGGTAGAGGGCGTTCAGCAGCTGGTCCGTGGCGAGTTCGCCGCCGCCCGCCCGCTCCAGGAATCGGGTGATCAGCCGGTCCGCGTGAGCGTCCGGGGTGTCGAGGTGGGCGCGGACGATGTCGGTGAGCTGGTCCCGGTCGGGGCGGCGCAGCTTCAGCCGGACGCAGCGGCGCAGGAAGGCGGGCGGGAACTCGCGTTCGCCGTTGCTGGTCATCACGACGAACGGGAAGGCGCGGCAGCGGACCCGGCCGCGATGGACGGTGACCGGGGTGTCCGTGCCGTCCGCGAGGACTTCGGCCGTGCCGTCGCCGGAGTGGCGGGCGGCACGGACCAGTTCCGGGATCTCGTACTGGCCCTCCTCCAGGACGTTCAGCAGGTCGTTCGGCAGGTCGTTCGGCAGGTCGAGGTCGCTCTTGTCGATCTCGTCGACGAGCAGGGCGCGGGGCCGGTCGTAGGGGAGCAGGGCCGTGCCGAGCGGGCCGAGGCGGAGATGGTCCTCGACGTCACCGGCGGCCGGGCCGGGCCCGTCCCGCCGCTCCCGGGCCGCGTACAGCCGGGACAGCGGGTCGTACTGGTAGAGGCCGTCGGCGAGGGCGCTGCGGCTGGTGATGTTCCAGCGCAGGACCGGGCCGAGGCGCAGCTCACGCGCCACCGCGTACGCGAGCGAGGACTTGCCGGTGCCGGGCGGGCCGGTGACGAGCAGGGGGCGGCGCAGGCAGAGCGCGGCGTTGACGAGCCGGACGCTCTCCAGGGTGGCCACGTACGACTTCGCCCGGTGCACACGGTCGGGAGAGACGGCCGTCGCGTCGTCACCGTCCTCGGACGGCGGCAGGGCGGGCCCGCCGTCGAAGGCACGCCAGGGCGGCGGGGCGGGGAGGTCGTCGATGCCGTCGTGCGGCTCGTTCCTGCCGGTGTAGACGGACCAGTGCGGCATGGGGGGTGGTCTCCGCTCTCCGTTTTCGAGCTGGTGGTTCTCAAGGGCGCCGGGCCGGGTCCGCGGTGGGTCAGGCGACCGGGGTCCGGGCGTGGGCCGCGGCGACGGCGTGCGGGTCGGTGAAGACGCGCGGGTCGTCCCACAGGAGCTGGATGCCGTGGGCCCAGTGCTCCTCCTCGGCGTCGGCCTCCTCGCGCAGGGCGAGGATCCGCCGGGGCAGTTCGGCGGGCGGTACGGCCGTGAGGCAGGCGTCGAGCGCGTCGAGGAAGGCCTTGCCGGTGCAGCCGTCCGCTCCGGAGCAGTCCTCCTGCCCCGAGCCGCAGCCGTCGCGCGACCACACGATCACCGGGGCCGGCGCGGTGAGCGAGGTGTCGAAGTGCGGCCGGGTGCGGGAGGCGGCCGGGGCGGTGCCGAACCCGGCGAGGCAGGCGTCGGGCCGTCGCAGCCGCATCCGCAGCCGCCCGGGTTCCTCCGGCCCGCCGCACTCCACACGGTGCATCCGCGCGCCCGGCAAGGAGTCCAGGCGCTTCCAGGCCCGGGTCAGGACATGCCGGGTGCTGGCCTTACGCCGGGCGTGGTCGGTGACGACCAGCGGGTAGACGCAGCCGAGCGGGGTGGCGTCGTCGGGGGCGCTCTCCCAGCGGTCGACGGGCCAGTCCAGCCAGTCCCGGGGCAGCGCGAACGCGACCAACTCGTCGGCGCCGGGCGTCAGATACCGGAAGGCCGCCTCGATACGGTCCCGCACGTACGCGCGCAGCCGGTGCTGTTCGACCGTGCCGGAGTCCACCGGGTGCCGCCGTCCCTCGCTGTACGCGGACACCTCGACGCGGACCAGACCGTCGCCCGCGCCGCTGTGCCCGAGTTCGACGAGGATGGGCGACCAGTCGGGCGCCGACGGCTCCACGGCCGGGGTGTGCAGCAGGGCCTGAAGCCGGTCGGCGAACCGGGACACCGTCCGGGCGGCGCCCGGGCCGTCCAGTTCGCACAGGACGACCAGGGCCGCTGACCACTGACCACAGCGAGTCGAACCGTTCCTCAAGACTGAGCCGGAGTGAGCCCGATCAGCCGCACGCCCCGAACGGTCTTGGGCGCACTGGTCCCCGGCGTACTCAACCCCAGGGCGGCGACACGCATCCTGTGCGTGGTCCGATCCCGGGAGGCCAGTTCCCTGCGCAACCTGGCCATGTGGATACGGCCAAAGGCGACGGGGAGGCCCCAAACCATCCTCTGGTGGAGCGGGGGCCCCGCACGCTGGCGCCGTACCCGGCGTCCCAGATCGCACGATCACGTTAACCCGGTCGGCCCAGTGCGCCGCAAGCTCGCGAGCCGACCATCACACGATCGAGCTAACTCGACGGGCGAGGTTGCCCTCGTGGAAACCAGCCGGGAAGTCGTAGACGACCAGCTTGCGCGGTGCCGGACCGTGCGCGGCGTCGACCGGGGCCAGCGCGGCCGGGGCGATGGGCATCTCCCGGTCGAGTTCCAGCACGGCGAGGTCGCCGAGGTCGGTGTGGGAGCCGGTCCAGCCGCCGTGGGCGACCACCCGGGCGGGCACGGGCGGGGAGCCGGGCCGCTCGGTGAAGGTCACGGTCAGGCCTTCGCCGTCCCCGAGGACATGGGCGCACGTCAGCACCGTGCCGGGCGCGACCAGGAAGCCCGCTCCGGCCACCCGGCCCCGTAACTCGATCCGGGCGTGCCACTCGGCGCTGTTCATGAGACGGGGCTTGCCTCCGGGCCGGCCGGAGACCAGGTCAGTCTGACCACCAGGTGGCCCTCGGCGGTGCCCTTGGCGATGAACGCGCCCGTCTCGGCGGACAGTTTGACCCCGAACTCGATCTCCACGCCGTCCGGCTTCAGGGACCCGTCGCGGAACACCCGCAGCGCGGATTCGGCGGCGGCCCGGACCCCGTCCAGGGCGCCCTCGAACGTGCGGGTCGCCTGGACCGTACCGTCGCCTCTGGAGACCAGGCGGGAGCCGGACCGCTCCTCCGCCGCCTCGACCGTGACCACCGCACCGTCACCGGTTCTGAACTCGACCAACCCGTCCACGGCACCCCCGTCGTCCTTGCGTTGGGCATTCCCATTGTGACGGACGGTACTTGAAATGTGAGGGGCGGCCACCGGGAACTCACGGTCCGACGGTTCCCCGGATCACCCCCAGCTCCACCAGATCCTGCGGCCGGATGCGGAGCTGGTCCGCCGTCGCCTCCACCTCGCGCGGCGGCCGCTTGAGGATGGCCGCCGCGAGCTCCGGCGCGATCACCGAGAAGTAACTGTCCGGGGTGGCCCAGGTGTTGCCGGGCGCGGCCAGCGCCAGCGCGCCGCCGGAGCCGCCCTCGCCGATCACCAGCGTCGTCACCGGGGTGCGGGCGCCCGCCACCGCGCCGAACAGGTCCGCGATCGCGGCGCCCACGCCCTGCCGCTCCGCCTCCGCGTCGTTGGCGGCGCCGGGGGTGTCCACGAGGGTCAGCACCGGGATGCCCAGCCGGTCCGCCAGGCGGATGAGGCGGGCGGCGGTGCGGTAGCCGGCGGGGCGGGTCGCGGTCCCGGTCTGCGCGGCGTACGCGACCGTACGGCCCTCGCGCGTGCCGAAGCCGCACAGCATGCCGTCCGGGTCCGTGCCGCCGCAGCGGTCGCCGCTGATCGCGGCCCGGTCGGAGAAGTAGGCGTCCAAGTAGGCGGCGGCGCGCGGGCGCCGGGGCGAGCGGGCGCGCCGGACGGCGTCCCAGCCGGTGGCGGGCAGGCCCGCGTCGTCGCCGAGCGGCTCGGGCGGCGGGGCCGGCGCGGTGGACGGGCACGTCAGCAGCCGCAGCCACCGGCCCAGCGTCTCCCGCAGCTCCTCCGGCCGTACGACCGCGTCCGCCGCCCCCGCCGCGACCTGCGCCTCGGCCGTGTACGCCGCCGGATCCGCGTCCGCCGGGCGCACCCGCGAGCCGGCGAAGCCGACCTGGGCCCCGGGCAGCGCGAGGACCACGTCGGCGCCCGCGCCCAGGGTGGCCCAGCCGCCCCCCGTGGTCGGGTCGCGCAGCACGGCGATCTGCGCGAGCCCCGCCTCCCTGGTGAGCGCCGACTGACGGGCCACCCTCTGGAGTTGGGTGAGGGCGAGCATGCCCTCCTGCATTCGGCTGCCGCCGGTGGCGACCAACGGCACGACCGGGAGGCGGTGCTCACGGGCGTAGGTGTACGCCGCCTCCAGCCGGTCGCCGGTGCGCTCGCCCAGAGAGCCGCCGAGGAAGCCGAACTCGAACGCGATCAGCACTGCCCGGGTGCCGCCGACGCGGGCGGTGCCGCAGACCACGGACTCCTGCTCGCCGGTGCGTTCGGCGGCACGGGCGCGGGAGGCGTCGTAGCCGGGCCAGGTGAGCGGGCCGTCGGGCCTGGACTCCCTTATGGTGCCGGGCAGTTCGGTGAAGGTGGCGTCGTCGGTGAGGGCGTCGACGACCGCGCGGGCGGAGAGGCGCTCAGTCGTGGGGAGGCGCTCATTCTTTGGGCGGCGCTCAGTCATGGGGCAGCGCCCGCTTCATGATCTTCCCCATGTCGTTGCGGGGCAGGGCGTCGAGGTGGTGGACGACCCGCGGGCGCTTGTGCGGCGCGAGACGCTGGGCCACGTGATCCGCCAACTCGTCGAGCGACGGCGGGGATAGGTGCTCCGCCGGGACGATCCACGCCACGATCCGCTCGCCCAGGTCGGCGTCCGGCTCCCCGGTGACGGCGGCCTCCCGCACCCCCGGGTGTTCCAGGAGCGCGTTCTCGATCTCACCCGCCCCGATCTTGTAACCACCGCTCTTGATCAGGTCGGTGGCCTTGCGGCCGACGATCCGGACATAGCCGTCGGGATCGCGCACCGCCATGTCGCCGGTGCGGAACCAGCCGTCGGCGGTGAAGGCGGCGGCGGTGGCGTCGGGCCGGTTCAGATACTCGGTGAACAGGTTCGGGCCGCGCACCTGGATCTCGCCGACGGTCTCACCGTCCGACGCGGTGACCTCCGAGCCGTCCTCCTCGACCAGCCGCAGCTCCACGCCCGGCAGCGGCACGCCGACCGTGCCCGGGCGGGCCTCGCCGTCGGCACGGACGCTGGTGTTCATCAGCGTCTCCGTCATGCCGTACCGCTCGATCACCCGCCGCCCGGTCGCCGTCGCGATCCGCCCGTGGTCGTGCACGGGCAGCGCGGCGGAACCCGACACCAGCAGCCGCGCGCCGGTCAGTGCCTTCACCAGCTCCGGGTCACTGGTCACCGCCTCCGCGATGCGGTGGTACATCGTCGGCACGCCGAACAGCATGGTCGCCCCGGCGTTCAGCTCCCGGGCGACGCCCTGCGTGCTGAAACGGCCCAGGTGCCGCACCGAGCCGCCGCGCCGCAGCGGGCCGAGGGTGCCCAGGACCAGGCCGTGCACATGGAACAGCGGCAGCCCGTGGACGAGTACGTCCTCGCCGGTCCACTGCCACGCGTCGGCCAGCGCGTCCAGGGTCGAGGCGATCGCCCGGCGCGGGATGACGGCACCCTTGGGCGGGCCGGTGGTGCCGGAGGTGTAGACGATCAGGGCCGGGTCCTCGTCGTCCGCGTGGTCCTCGGGGACCGGGCCGGTGCCGTGCACGTCGATGTCGAGGCGGGGCAGGCTCCGTACGGGGGCGGGGAGTTGGTCGTCCGGGGCTGTGAGCACCAGGTCGGGCGCGCTGTCGGACAGGATGTGCCCGAGCTCCTTCTCGCCCGACTTCGGGTTGAGCGGCACGGCGGGCACGCCGGCCAGCAGCGCGGCGACCACGGCGACGGCGGTCTCCATGGTGGGCGTCGCCCAGACGGCGACCCGCGTGGCCTCGCCGATGCGGCCTGTGAGTGCTCCGGCCGCGGCGGCGAGCTGCGCGTAGGTCAGGGAGCGCTCGCCGAACCGGAGGGCGGGGCGGTCGGCCGGGGCTTCGGTCAGGGCCGGGAAGAGGGGGGTCACGCGACACATCTCCTTAGCTGTTGCCTGCGGTTGTCCGTAGGTGGCCGGGGCTGTCTAGCCCCAGCCGGGCACGACCATCACGAGCCACGCCGCCGCCGGTACGACCGCCACCACGATGCCTCCGTACACCATCAGCTGCCGGAAGAAACGCTCGCGGTCGACGTCCGGGGCGGCGGCCAGGACCAGTGCGCCGTTCGTGGAGAACGGGCTCACGTCCACGACCGTCGCCGACACGGCGAGCGCGGCGACCATGCCGATCGCGCCGATCTCGCCGCGTTCCAGGAACGGCACGGCCAGGGGGATCAGGGCGCCCATGATTCCCACGGAGGAGGCGAACGCGGAGACGAGTGCGCCGATGTAGCAGAGCAGGACGGCTGCCAGCAGGGGGACGCCGATGTTTCCTACGCCCTCGCCGGCCCAGGTGATGGTGCCCATCTCGTCGAGGACGCCGATGTAGGTGAGGACGCCGCAGATGAGGAGGACGGTCGGCCAGGCGATCTGGCCTGTCGCCTTGCGGCTGTCTTCCGGCCACAGCGTGCTGAGGATGACGGCGAGGGTGATGGCGGTGAGGCCGGCGTCCAGGTCGAAGACGAGGACGGCGACCACCAGGGAGAGGAGGGAGGTGAGGGTGGCTATGCGGGAGGGGGTGAGGTTCGTTGTTTCCGTGCTCGGCGTGGGTGCTGGGGTCGGGTCGGTCCGCAGCCCGGCGTCGCGGGGTGCCGCTCTCTGTGGGACGGGCGCCGCCCCAGCGGCACGAATGCCCGCAGCCATGTCCCCCCGCAGTTTCAAGCCCCCGCAGACCAGGAACACCACCCCCGCGATCACCAGGTTCGCCGCGAGGGACGACAGGAACAGGACCACCTCGTTGCCGGGGAGGTTCTCGCGTTCGACGATGCCGTTGACGATCGAGCCGTAGATGCTGATCGGGGAGAAGCCGCCGGCCTGGGCGCCATGGACCACCATCGCGCCCATCAGCAGCGGGCTGATCCCGTACCGGGCGGCGAAACTCAGCGCGATCGGCGCGACGATCGCCACCGCGGCCGGGCTGACCGCGCCGATGGCCGTGAGGGCGCCGGTCAGCGCGAACATCACCCAGGGGATGAGCGCCACCCGGCCCCGCACGAGCCGGACGGCGGCGTGCACCAGCCAGTCGGTGGTGCCGTTGGCGCGGGCGATGGCGAAGAGGTACGTGACGCCGACCAGGACGACGAACAGGTCGCCCGGGAAGCCGGCGAAGATGCCGTCCGCGTCGAGATCGGCGACGAGCCCGCCGACCCCGAAGGCGGCGGCGAAGGCGAGCGCGCCCATGTTGACGGAACGGGTGGTGGCGATGACGAACACCACGACGAGGACGAGGATCGAGATGAGTTCGGGGGACATACGGGCTCCCGTCTTTGGGCCCCGGAGAGGTTGGGAGCACCCAGGAGAGTGGTCGAGTGGCTGAACCACTTGAGGTGCGTTGGCTGAACAGCGTGGGTCCGGTCCGGGTGCCCGTCAAGGGGTCGCGCGAGAATTGGTTCAGCCACTCGGCCACCGAGAGGTGCCGGTGTTACGCTCCCGGCGAGAGGGGGACCCCGTGACCGACGCCCTGCGCCCCATGACGAAACAGCGCCTCTACGAACAGGTGCTGGAGCGGCTGCGTCAATACGTCGCCGAGGGCGGCCTGCGCGCCGGCGACCGGCTGCCGCCCGAGCGGGATCTGGCCCAGCGCCTCGGGGTAAGCCGCGCCTCGGTGAAGCAGGCGATCGTGGTGCTGGAGGTCCAGGGCCTGGTGGAGGCCCGGCACGGGGGTGGCACCTACCTCGTGCGGGACAGCCTGGACACCGAGCCGGTGGAGCGGATGGTGGAACGCCGCCGGCGCCTGCCCGACGTACTGGAGGCCAGGGAGGCGCTGGAGACGAAGCTCGCCGAACTGGCCGCGGAGCGGCGCTCGGAGGAGGACCTGGACGCGATGCGCTCGGCGCTCGCGCACATGGCGGAGGAGATCGAGGCGGGCGGTCACGGCGTCGAGGGCGACCGGCTGTTCCACGCGGCCGTGACGGCGGCGGCCCACAGCGGTCTGCTCGCGGAGTTCATGCGCTCCATCACCGAACAGATCGCCGAGAGCCGCACCGAGTCCCTCCGCCAGCCAGGCCGCCCGTCCCGCTCCCTCTCCCAGCACCAGGCCATCCTCGACGCGATCGCCGCACAGCAGCCCCGCCAGGCGGCCACGGCCATGCGACGCCACGTCCGCACGGTGGCGAAGGTGCGGTTGCTCGACTGGGAGCCGGAGGAGTCCTAGGAGGAGTTCTAACCCTTGTCGTCCGCGCGCTCTCCCCTCCGTACCACGTCCGCCACCACACAGCTGACGTTGTCCGGCCCGCCGGCCTCGTTCGCCGCGCCGACCAGGGCCTGAACCGACTCGTCGGGGGCGGCGGGCGGGGCGAGGAGTTCCCGGATCCGCTCCTCGGGGACCACACCGGACAGGCCGTCGGAGCACAGCAGGTAGCGGTCGCCCGGGTGGGCGTCGTGCAGGCGGAGGTCCGGGATCGTGGGCGTGCCGTCGCCCGTCAGAGCCTTGAGGAGGAAGGCTCGCTGGGGGTGGGAGACGGCCTCCTCGGGCGTCAGACGCCCCTCGTCGATCATCGACTGGACGACCGTGTGGTCGTGGGTGATGAGGAACAGTTCGCCGTTGCGCAGCAGGTAGGCGCGGGAGTCGCCGATGTGCACCAGGGCCAGCCGCGAGCCGGTCCACAGCAACGCGGTCAGGGTCGTGCCGATGTCGTCGGCGCCGTCGGCCACGTCCCGGACGGCCTGGGCCGCGCCCCGCACGGCGTCCTCCAGGAGGTTGAGGACCCCGCCGGCCGGGACCTCGTCGGTGTCCAGGAAGCGCAGTGCCTCCACGGCGGCGCTGCTCGCGGGTGCGCCCGCCGGTCCGAAGCCGTCGGCGACGGCCAGCAGCCGGGTGCCCGCGTACGCCGTGTCCTGGTTGGCGGGGCGGACGCGACCGGTGTCCGAGTGGGCTGAGTAACGCAGTTCCAGCATGGCGGTGTCCTTTCGGGACTCCGGTGAGTCCGCTGTCAGGTGATCGAGCAGGAACGCGGCGAGGTCCCGCTGTACCGCCGTCTCCGCCTCGACACGTGCCCAGTAGGCGCGGATCTCGCGGGCGGCGGCCGAGGAGTCGCGGTCGTAGAGCCGGCACACATCGCGGATCTCGGCCAGCGGCATGCCCAGCCGCCGCAGCCACGCCACCAGCCGGGCCTGCTCCAACTGCCCGACCGCGTAGTACCGGTATCCGGTGTCCGGATCCACCCGGGCGGGCCGCAGCAGGTCCAGCTCGTCGTAGAGGCGCAGTGCCTTCGGCGAGAGCCGGCACGCCTTCGCGAAGGCGCCGATCGTCAGCATGTCCCGGTGCACCTCGCCACCTCCCTCCGGTTCCGCCACCGATGCTGGGGCTTCACCGAAGGTGAAGGTCAAGCGGGCTGTTCTGGTTCCGGCAGCGGTTGTTAGCCTGCCGGTCGATCACCCGATCACACGAAGAGGGAGCCCTCTGTGCCCCGTATCGCACTCGTCACCTACGACTCCGGCCCTGAGCCCGGCAAGGACCAGGACCTTCCGCTGCTGGTACGGGCGCTGCGGGACGCCGGTGCCGAGGCCGTCGCCGTGCCCTGGGACGCCCCCGGGGCCGACTGGGGCGGCTTCGACCTCGCCGTGATCCGGTCGACCTGGGACTACAGCTGGCGGGCGGGGGAGTTCGCGGCGTGGGTGGAACGGTGCGGAACGCTGACGCGGCTCGCCAACCCGCCCGCGGTCGTGCGGTGGAACACGGACAAGCGGTACCTCGGGGATCTGGCGGCTGCCGGCGTGCCGGTCGTCCCCACCCGGTACATAGCGCCCGGCGAGCCCGCTGACCTCCCCGCCCACCACGAGTACGTCGTCAAGCCCACCTCCGGCGCCGGCGCCCGTTTCGCCGCCCGCTACACCCACGACGAGCACGAAACGGCCGTACGACAGCTGAAGCGGATGCACGCCGAGGGCTTCACGGCGATGGTGCAGCCGTACATGCGCAGCATCGACTCCGCCGGCGAGCGGGCCCTGCAGTTCTTCGGCGGACGCCTGCTGCACGCCAGCCGCAAGGGCGCGGTCCTCGCGCCGGGCACACCGTACGACGCCGACAAGGTCGCCCACCCCGACCTCGAAACCTGGGAGCCGACCGCCGCCGAACTCGACGTGGCCGAGCGGGCACTGGCCGCCGTACCCGGGCAGCCGGAGCTGCTGTACGCGCGCGTGGACCTCGTCACCGGGCCGGACGGGCAGCCGTGCGTGATGGAACTGGAGCTGATCGAGCCGAACCTGTTCCTGTGGCTGCACCCGGAGTCCGTGCCGCGGGTGGTCGAGGCGGTCCTGGCCGCCGCCGGCTGATCGCCCGCGGACATACGTCCCTCGGTGAGGCTTTTGGTGTAGGGGTAGGGCCATGCCCTCCCCGCGACGGTCCTGGGCACCGCTGCTCGCGGTGTGCGCCGGGTACTTCATGGTGATCCTCGACGTGACGGTCATCAACGTCGCCGTGCCGGTGATCGGACGGGAGCTGTCGGCCTCGCTCACCGGCATCCAGTGGATCACCGACGGGTACACCCTGGTCCTCGCCGGGTTCCTGCTGACCGGCGGTGCGCTCGGGGACCGGCTGGGCAACCGCCGGGTGTTCTGCTCGGGCGTGGTGGTGTTCACCGTGTCCTCCGCCGCGTCCGCGCTCGCGCCCACCGCGCCCTTCCTGGTGGCGGCCCGGCTGGTGGAGGGGCTCGGCGCGGCGCTGATCGTGCCCGGTTCCCTGGCCCTGCTCCAGCAGGCCTATCCCGAGCGGGCCGCACGCTCCCGGGCCTTCGGGCTGTGGGGTTCCATGGCGGGCATCGCGGCCTCCGCCGGGCCGCTGCTGGGCGGGCTGCTCGTCTCCACGGTGGGCTGGCGCTGGGTGTTCCTCATCAACCTGCCCGTCGGCGTGGCCTGCCTGGTGCTGACGCTGCGGCACGTGGCCCGCTCGCCCCGGCGCGCCGGCCGGGCCCTGGACTGGCCGGCGCAGTGCGCGGTCGTGGCGGCGGTGGCGCTGCTCACCGCGGCGCTCAACGAGGCCGGGCGGCGGGGCTGGACCGATCCGGCCGTGCTCGCCGGCGCGGGCCTGGCCGTCCTGGCCGCCGTGGCGTTCGTGGTGCGTGAGCGGCTCGCCCGGTCCCCGGTCCTCCCGCTCGGCCTGCTGCGTTCCCCTGCCCTGAGCGGCGGAGCCGGCATCGGCCTGCTGTTCAACTTCGGCTTCTACGGCATGGTGTTCACCGCCAGCCTGGAGTTCCAGCACCAGCGCGGCTACAGCGCCCTCGGCACCGGTCTCGCGCTGTTCCCGGCGGTGGCGATGACCACGTTCGCCTCCGTCCTGTCCGGGCGGCTCACCCGCCGCACCGGCGACCGTCCGCTGGTGGTCTCCGGGATGCTGCTGGCCGCCCTGGGGCTGGCCGGCTGGGCCGCGGCCGGCGCCGACCCCGCCTACGCGCTGCTGGTGGTCCCGATGATGGCCGCGGGATTCGGTACGTCCTTCGCCCTCACCGGCTCGACCGCCACCGTGATGGGCGCCGTCCCCGAGGCGTACTCGGGGGCCGCCTCCGCCCTGTTCAACACCACCCGCCAGATCGGCAGCGCCACCGGCGTCGCCCTCGGCGGCAGCCTGCTCGCCTCGGCCGCGAACTACGGCACCGGGATCCGGACCAGCATGGGCATCGGCGCGCTCGCCTGCCTGGGCGCGGCGGCCCTCGCGTGGTGGTGCGTGCCGAGGACAGCCGTCCGTGGTGAGAACGATTGAAACAGGCGGCGACTGCTAATTTCCTGGTGTGGAAACCTCAACCGCCGTACTCCTTGCCCTGGGCTTCGTCCTCGTGTTCCTGGCCACCATCAGTCTGCTCATGCAGCTGCAGAGCTTTCTGACCCACCGCCACCTGTCGAGTCTGGAGCGGCACGGGGTCGAGGGCGAAGCGATAGCCATACGCCGCGACGTCATGGCCGGGCAGGCGCGGGTCTACTTCGAGGTCCGGCTGCCGGAAGGTGAGCCGAGGTCCGAGTTCTACGAGCTGTTTCTGACCTCGCCGGGGCCGGACGGCACGGTCATGCCTGTCGTGTACGACAGAAGGAAGCCGAGCCGGGCGAAGATCGGAACCCGGCAGGAGATCAACTTCCGCGCCGAGCGGCGCCTGGTGCAGGTGATGGGCGGCGGCGGTCTGGTGATGTTCGTCGTGGGAGTGGTGCTGCTGTTCGTCGCCCGGTGACTGTGCTGGAAGATCCTTCGCGACTGCCGCCCGAAGGGCGATGTCGTCCCTTCCGGGAGACCGAGGAGCGGGTCCTGCACCTCAAGACCGCTTTCTACGACCAGTTCCTCAGCGCCCTGGACCGGGTCGGAGCCCCTCAGTCCTGACGGCCGGTGACGGCCACCCGCTGCAGCAGCCCCCACGTGAACTCCGCGACGACCTCCCACCGCACGCCCTGCCCGTCCGGCGCGGTGAACGCCAGCCCCCAGCGGGTCGGGGC
>NZ_NGFN01000258.1 GCF_002148965.1 Streptomyces swartbergensis
GCCGGGGCCGGGGGCGCGGCCGGTGCGGGTGCAGGAGCCGGGGCGGGTTCCGGAGTGCCGGGGACGCCGAACGCGGGCGGTGCGAAGCCCGGGGCGGCGCCGGCCTGCGGCTGCTGCGCGGCGGGCGCGGGCGGCGCGGGCGTCTCCTCCTCGGCCACTTCGCCGCCGAAGTTCTGCAGCAGCGCGTCGAGACCACCGTCGAAGCCCTGTCCGACGGCGGCGAACCGCCAGACGTCCTTCAGGTAGAAGTCGCCGAGCATCACGGCCCGTTCGGTGGAGAACTCCGAGCCGCTGAACGGGTAGCGGGCCACTTCCTCGCCGCCGGCGACGATACGGATGTAGCCGGGGGCGACCTGCGACATCTGCCCGGCGCCGTCGATCGTCGCCGTGAAGGACAGCTTCTGGATCTGCGGCGGGATCCGGTCGAGCGTCACCCGGAAGGACTCTGTGTCGCCCGCCTGGGCGCCCAGGAGCTGAATGGCCTCCTCGGGGGACTTCGGCTGGTTGTAGAAGACGAAGTACCGGTCGTCCGAGAGCCGTTCGTCGGCGTCGAGGCCGAAGCAGCTGATGTCGAAGCTCAGTCCGGGGCCGGAGATCTGCACGCCTACGTACAGATCCGTGCCCGCGGTGAGGTCACTGATCCTGGCCTTGTGGCCGCGTTGGAATTCCCTGGCCATGCGTAACGACCGTCCCCCATCCAGAACGTGATTGCGTCGCGCCAGGCTAACGGCAAACCCGGACACCGGACGCAGTCGGTACAGACCCGGTACACAACCCGTGCGGGCCGTATCGGCTGCTGGGCCGCGGAAAGCGGTCACTCACCCCGCGGGGCTCTCGTCGCGTGCGCCGGGCATGTGAGGCAACCGCTCGGCCGCGACCACGCCTTCGAGATATCCCCGGGCCCGCTCCGTCCGCGGATAGGCCTCCAGCAGCGCCCAGAAGCGGGGGCCGTGTCCGGGTACGAGCAGATGGGCGAGTTCGTGGACGAGGACGTAGTCGACGACGTACTCGGGCATGCCCTGGAGGCGGTGCGACAGGCGGATGCTGCCCTCGGACGGGGTGCAGGATCCCCAGCGCGTGTTCTGATTGGTCACCCAGCGCACCGAAGCGGGCCGGGCCCGCCCGTCGAAGTACTGGTCCGAGAGGCGCCGGGCCCGCTCGGCCAGCTCGGCGTCGCCGGGGGCCCGCTTGCTCTCCTGAGCGGCCAGTTTGTCGAGCATGACGCTCACCCAGCGCTGCTCCTCCGCCTCGGACATCCGGGCGGGGATGAGCACGACGGTGCGATCGCCCTCGCGGTACGCGGAGACCGTTCTGCGCCGGCGGGCGCTCCTGCGGACCTCGATCGCGCTCGCCCCCGAGCCGCTCGGCGGCTGGCTCGTCATGCTGCGCTGTGGCTTTCCGGCGCGGTGCAGTGGGTCGGCGGGCACGCCCCGACGTTACCCGCTGTACCCGGGGAAGTCCCGGCTCCGAGACGGTTCGATGCCCCGTACCCCCCACCTGCCGCCGGATTTGTACGACGAATCCCCGCGCCTGTGGACAACTTTCGGCAGCCGGCGACGCGTTTGGGCATGCTGGCTCTTGTCGGCGAAGCGACGGACAGGCCCGGTCCGGGACCAGGCCGGCCTGTGACCGGGTTCGGCGTACGGCCGGGTTCGGCGTACGGCCCGTTTCGGCGTACGGCCGGGTTCGGCATACGGCCGGGTTCGGCATACGGCCGGGTTCGGCTTACGGCCCGTTTTATGGACTGCCGTCGCGCTCAACCGGCATACGGGGACGATCTATGACCTACGGGGGGCCTGTCATGCATCCGATGGTGAAACCCGCGCTCAGGCGCGGCTGGCGCGACCTCAACACCGTGCAGTTCGGCATGACACCGGCGCATGCGATGACACTAGGCCCGATGGACCTGGCGACGGGCAGCTTCCTCGATCTGCTGAACGGCACGCGAGGGCTGGAGCTGCTGCGCGAGGAGGGACGCCGGATGGATCTGCCCGACGGCCATGTCGACGGGCTGGTGGGGCGGCTCGCTCGGGCCGGGCTCCTCGACGACGCACGGGGCGGCGGACCGGAAGCCGACGCCCTGCGGCAGAAGAAGGAGGTCCTCGACCGGCTGCGTCCCGACCTTGCTTCCCTGTCCCTGACCACCTCGGAACCGGGCGACGCGATGCGGCAGCTGGCCGCCCGGCGCTCGCAGCGCGTGCAGGTGCGGGGCGCGGGCCGGGTGGGTGCCGTGCTGGCCTCGCTGCTGTCGGGGGCGGGTGTCGGCGAGGTCGACGTGCGCGACGGCGGCCGTGTGGAACCCTGGGACGTCGCTCCGGGCGGGGTGCCCGCGGAGGCCATCGGCGACCGCCGGGACGAGTCGGCCCACCGGGCCGTGCGCCGGGCGGCCCCGGACCGGCCGCCGCGCCGCGCGGCAGCCCAGGCATCCCCGGAGGAAGGCGACCCGGGCTTCGCGCTGGTGATCATCACTCCGCGCGACGATGTCGCCGTGCACGCCCCCGACTCGTCGGCTGCCGAGCCCCTGATGTCCTCCGGGACGCCCCATCTGTACGCCGGGGTAGTGGAGGGAACCGGGGTGATCGGCCCGCTCGTCCTGCCCGGGGAGACGGGCTGCGCGGGGTGTCTGCACGAGAACCGCACCGACCGGGATCCGACCTGGCCGCGCCTGGTCGCCCAGTGGCGCTCCGGCCGACAGCGGCAGGTGCGGCCCTGCGACCTGACGCTGGCCACTACGGTGGCCGGACTGGCCGCCGCCCACGCGCTCGCCTTCCTGGACGGCCGGGTACCGTCGAGCGCCGGGGCACGCTGGGAGGTCTCCGTGCCCGGACTCCACTGGCATGCGCGGCCGGTCTGGGCGCATCCGGCATGCCCCTGCGGGGCGGCGGAGAGAGGAAAAGGGGAGCACCCCTCGGAGGATGGGGAGTCACACGAGACAATGGCGGTGCAACGGCCGTCGGCGCAGTGCCGTCAGGCAGCAGCGAAGCGGCCGGCTGGGACTTGGAGGGCGCATGTCTGATCTTCCCCGGAAGGCGGTCACCCGGACCGCCAAGCTCGCCGCGCTCCCGCTCGGCATCGCCGGGCGGGCGACCTGGGGATTCGGCAAGCGAATCGTCGGCGAGTCCGCGGAGCTCGTCGGCCGCGAACTCCAACAGCGCACGGCCGACCAGCTGTTCAAGGTGCTCGGCGAGCTCAAGGGCGGCGCGATGAAGTTCGGCCAGGCCCTGTCCGTCTTCGAGTCGGCACTGCCCGAGGAGGTGGCCGGCCCCTACCGGGCCGCACTGACCAAGCTCCAGGAGGCGGCGCCGCCGATGCCGACGCGCACCGTGCACGCGGTGCTCGAGGAGCGTCTCGGCGAGGGCTGGCACGAGTTGTTCCTGGAGTTCGAGGACAAGCCCGCCGCGGCTGCCTCGATCGGCCAGGTGCACCGAGGGGTGTGGCATGACGGCCGCGAGGTGGCGGTCAAGGTCCAGTATCCGGGCGCCGGCGAGGCCCTGCTGTCCGATCTGAACCAGCTGAGCCGCTTCTCCCGGCTGCTCGGCCCGCTGATCCCCGGCATGGACATCAAGCCGCTGATCACGGAGCTGAAGGACCGCGTCTCCGAAGAGCTGGACTACGGCCTGGAGGCCCAGGCCCAGCAGGCCCACGCCGAGGAGTTCGCGGACGACCCGGACGTGATCGTGCCGCAGGTGGTACACCAGTCCGACCAGGTCCTGATCACCGAGTGGATCGACGGCATCCCATTGTCGGAGATCATCGCGGACGGCTCCCAGGAACAGCGCGACCGGGCCGGCCAGCTCCTGGCCCGCTTCCTGTTCTCCGGCCCCGCCCGCACCGGCCTGCTGCACGCCGATCCGCACCCGGGCAACTTCCGGCTGCTGCCCGGCGGCCCGGAGGGTGAGGACGACTGGCGCCTGGGTGTCCTGGACTTCGGCACGGTCGACCGTCTCCCGGGCGGTCTGCCGGCCACCATCGGCGAGTCCCTGCGCATGACCCTCGACGGGGAGGCGGAGACGGTCTACGAGCTCCTGTGCGAGGAGGGGTTCGTGAAGGAGACCATAGAGCTGGAACCCGACGCGGTCCTGGACTATCTGCTGCCGATCATCGAACCGGCCGAGGTCGAGGAGTTCACGTTCACGCGCGGCTGGATGCGCAGCCAGGCGGCCCGCGTCGCGGACCCGCGCTCCCCCGCCTACCAGCTGGCCAAGCAGCTCAACCTGCCCCCGTCGTATCTGCTGATCCACCGGGTGACGCTGAGCACGATCGGCGTGCTGTGCCAGCTCGGGGCGACGGTGCGGCTGCGCGAGGAGCTGGAGGAGTGGCTGCCCGGGTTCGTCCCGGAGGATCCGGCGGACGGCGAGGATGCGGTGGCGGAGGCATGAGCCTCAGCGGGCAGCACGGGTGACCGGGCGCCCGCGCCTCACCACCGGTCCGAGTCCAGGCGCCCCTCAATCGACCTGAGGTTCTCCCGCGAGCAGCGCTCGCAGCAGCAGCGGCGGACGCCGTTCTCCACGGAGCAGGTCCAGGTGAGTGGTGGGCCGTCGGCCAGGGTGCCGGCCGACGTGCCGCAGCGGTCGCACACGAGCGGCCGAGACTCCGCGGCGGAGCCGTCGCCACCGCCTCCGGGAGGGTTCGTCACCCGGCGACGATATCGCCGTGCCCGACGGTCCTCGGGGCGCAACGCACCGCGGGGGCCGGTCCGTTCGGCACGGACCGGCCCCCGCGGGGGAGAGCTCGGCCTCCCGGGCTCGGGAGGCCACCGCTTCAGGCGAGGTCGGTTACTGCATGACCGCCATGGCGAGCGCCCGGCGGGCACGCCGTGAGGCGCGCTCCGCCCTGCGCTGCATCCGGCGGGCGGTCGCCAGGCGCACGGCCGGGCGTTCCCGCTCCGCCTCTTGCAGTCGCTCGCGCATATGCGCACGAGCCATGGCTTCTGGGATGAGTTGCATCTCTCGGGTCCTGTTCTGACGCGAGTCCTTCGCGCCGGTGGTGGTGAAGTCTTGGGTCGCGGAGCCTGCGGGCTCGTAAGTGGACGGCTTCATCGGGGCCTGCTTCTGGGGGTCGTGCGTGAGGGGGCGGTCGATCGTTCCTACGGTGTTCATGCTGTGACCGGGTTCTTGCGCGGGCGGCCACGCGGCCGCTTCCGGGCGACGACGACACCCTGCACGAACAGCTCGCCACCCCAGACGCCCCAGGGCTCACGCCGCTCCTTGGCGCCGGCGAGGCAGGCCTCGACCAGCGGGCAGGTGCGGCACAGGGACTTGGCGTACTCGACGTCCGCGGGCGACTCGGCGAAGAAGACCTCCGGGTCGTAGGAACGGCACGGGACGGGTACGCCGAGGTTCTCGATGGCGTCGTCGAGCGCGGTGAGCGCGGTGAGCGGGGTCAAGGCGGAGTCCTCCGTGGGGCCGGGCTTGGGGATCGTTTCCGAAGGCGGTACGGACGGGGCGTGCGCTTCGAGTTGCACGGTTCGTCTTCCTCGTCTGGTCGTTCCGGCCTGTTGGCCGGGGGCGGCTGGTACCGGGTTCTTTTCTTGTCCCGAGGCTCCTTCGGTCCGTCGTCCCTGGTCGGGGACAAACAGAAGGGCCGCGGATCCCGGATGGGGTTCCGCGGCCCTGAAGGCGCCGGCCTGATCGAATCAGGCTGGATCACTCCAGGGTTCTGGCCCACGGAAGGCCCACATCAGGTGGTGCTGCGTCGTCTGCTTCCGGAATCCGACACCGGTCGCCGTAAAGGCATAGGCCTGCGCCTGTGCCACTACTGCCGCTTCCAGTGCCTTGGTCGGTCGCTCATTGCGCTCACGGACGGGAAGGCCCGCGGGAGCAACGGAGGAGGACGCCGGACGCACGGCACGAATGCCGGACAGACCGGTGCCCAGGTTCGAAACGCCGAGCATGCACGCGGAGACGGCCGAGCGATCGGTCATTTTCACGGTGTTGATGGAGCTGCTGTTGATGCTGATCACTGGACTCGCCTCCTCTCGGCGTCTCGGGGGACTGGATGAACCAGTCCGACGGATATGCAAGTACAACACGGAATCAGGGCCTCCGAGAAGGCCGCTGCTCTCGTGCCTAAGAACCTATGGGGATTGCTGGGGCATGCGCAAACTATTTTTTCGACGAGTTCGTGTCAGTCCTGATCTGTGCCCCCTCCGGCGAACTGGCCTGCACAGATGGCCAGTACGTCGGTTCCGTAGCGGTTGAGCTTGCGCATCCCCACGCCCGGGATGCGCGCCAGCTCGTGCTCGTCGTCGGGCGCGGTCTCGGCGATGGCCATCAGCGTCCTGTCGGTGAAGACGCAGAAGGCGGGCTGGCCACTGCGCCGCGCCTGGTCGGCACGCCACTCGCGCAGCCGCTCGTAGAGGCCCTCGTTCATGTCGGAGGGGCAGTCGTCGCAGCGCATCAGCTTCATCTCGCCCGCGTCGGTCAGCGTGCGGCCGCAGACTCGGCAGCGGGCGGGCGTTCGCTGGACTCGTCTCGGGGTGGAACCCCTGGTTCCGGGGGTTCCACGCTCGACGCCGCCCGCACCGCCGGCGGCGGTACGCCCCGCGGTGGCCGTCGAACCCGGGCGCAGCCCGTCGAGGAAGCGGCTGGGGCGGCGGCTGGGGCGGCCGCCGGGGGAACGGGAGAGGGCCCAGGAGACGTGGAGGCGTTCCCGCGCGCGGGTGACACCGACGTACAGGAGGCGGCGCTCCTCCTCGATCTGTTCGTCGGTCTTGGCGTAGGTGATCGGCATCATGCCCTCGGCGACGCCGACCAGGAAGACGACGTCCCACTCCAGGCCCTTGGCCGAGTGCAGGGAGGCGAGGGTGACGCCCTGCACGGTGGGGGCGTGCTGGGCGTTCGCCCGTTCGTCGAGTTCGGCGACGAGGTCCGACAGGGTGGCGCCGGGTTGGGCGGCGGCGAAGTCCTGGGCGAGGTTCACCAGGGCGGCCAGCGACTCCCAGCGTTCTCTCACGGCGCCGGAGCCGGCCGGTGGCCGCGTCGTCCAGCCTTCCCCCGACAGCACGGCGCGCACCTGGGAGGGCAGGTCGACGGCGTCGTCCAGGAGGGAGTCGTTGCCGCCGAAGCGGGCCGCGCCGCGCAGGGCGACACCCGCCTTGCGCACCTCCGGACGGTCGAAGAACCGCTCGGCGCCGCGCAGCTGGTAGGGCACGCCGGCGTCGGCGAGGGCCTGCTCGTAGGTCTCGGACTGCGCGTTCGTCCGGAACAGGATGGCGATCTCGGCGGCCGGGACCCCGGAGTCGATGAGCTCGCGGATGCGCCGGGCCGCGCCCTCCGCCTCGGCGGGCTCGTCCGTGTACTCGGAGTAGACCGGCTCGGGCCCCGGGGCACGCTGGGAGACCAGCTCCAGGCGGTGGTCCGCGGCGCGGCCCTTCGCCTGGGCGAGCAGGCCGTTGGCGAGGTGGACGACCTGAGGGGTGGAGCGGTAGTCGCGGACCAGCTTGACGACGGTGGCGCCGGGGTGGCGGGTGCGGAAGTCGAGCAAGTGGTCCGGTGTCGCCCCCGTGAACGAGTAGATCGTCTGGCTGGCGTCGCCGACCACGCACAGGTTGTCCCGGTCGCCCAGCCACAGGTCGAGCAGGCGCTGCTGGAGAGGGCTGACGTCCTGGTACTCGTCGACCACGAAGTGCTGGTACTGGGCGCGGACCTGTTCGGCGATGTCGTGCCGGTCCTGGAGGACGGCCACGGTCAGCAGCAGCACGTCCTCGAAGTCGATGACGGCGCGCTCGCGCTTGACGTCCTCGTAGGCGGCGTAGAGCTGGGCGATCTCGGCGGGGTCGCGGGGGGTCTCGCGGCCGGCCTTGGCGGCGGCGGGCGCGTAGTCGGCGGGGACGGTCTGGGTGACCTTTGACCACTCGATCTCGGCGGTGACGTCCCGCAGCTCGCCACGATCGAGCCGGATGCGGCAGGCGGCGGCCGCGTCGGCGACGAGCTGGACCTTGCGGTCGACGAGCCGGGGCATGGAGCCGCCGATCGCTTTCGGCCAGAAGTACTGCAGCTGGCGCAGCGCCGCCGAGTGGAACGTGCGCGCCTGGACACCGGCGGCGCCGAGCTGGCGCAGCCGGCCCCGCATCTCCCCGGCGGCACGGTTGGTGAAGGTGACGGCGAGCACGCTGGAGGGGTGCAGGATGCCGGCGCGCACTCCGTAGGCGATGCGGTGGGTGATCGCCCGGGTCTTGCCCGTGCCGGCGCCCGCCAGGACACATACCGGACCGTGCAGGGCCGTGGCCACCTCGCGCTGCTCGGGGTCGAGCCCGTCGAGCACCGCGTCGGCGGAGTCCGGTACCTGCGGGAACAGGGTGGAGTGCGTTGCTGCTGTCACACAGCCATGCTGCCAGGTCCCGCGGGACGGCTGTGCCGGTTGTCCACAGGCAGGCACCGATAGTCGTACTAATGCGGCAGGCGTCACGTCCGGCAGGGCGCGGGCTCCGGGAATGGTCGCTCTTTCACGTACGTTCCATCACTGCGACCACCCGTCCCCGAGCCACCGAAGGAGCACGAGAGACATGCCGGGCACTGTGACGATGTACAGCACCACGTGGTGCGGCTACTGCCGTCGGCTAAAGAGCCAGATGGACCGCGAGGGCATCGCGTACACCGAGATCAACATCGAGCAGGACCCGGAGTCCGCCGCGTTCGTGGAGAAGGCGAATGGCGGAAACCAGACGGTGCCCACCGTTCTGTTCCCGGACGGCTCCACCCTCACCAACCCGTCGCTGGCTCAGGTGAAGCAGAAGATCGGCTGAAGCAGCAGATCTACTGAAGCAAGATCGGCGCCTGGTCGCCGCGGTTGTACCGAGAAGGCGGTTCCTGAGACGGCTCAGGGGCCGCCTTCTCGGGGTTTGTCCGAGGGTTTGCCCGATGATTTGTCCCACACCACGACGTAGCGCCACAGCAGTGTGCGGCGGAAGGCGCAGCCGGGCAGCAGCCGGTGGACCGCCTGCCGGATCTGCCCCCATGACATGTGCACGTCTTCCATGGGCATCCCGGCCGGACTCCGCTTGCCGCCGTGCCGGCGGGCGTGCCACTGGCTCGCCGGCACGCCGCACGCGCTGATGACCCAGTCCAGGACCGTCCGGTTGGCGGCCAAGCCGACGATCACCAGACGGCCGCCGGGCGCGGTGAGCCGGGCGAGACGGGTGACCGCCTCCTCGAACGGCGCGTGGTGGACCACGGCGACCGCGCTGACGAAGTCGTACGCCCCCTCGGGGAGGGATCCGTCGGCGAGGAAGTCCGCCTCCAGGTACGTGACGTTGCCGGGCACGCGCACGTGCTCGCGAGCGAGCTTGATCATCTCCGGCGAGCGGTCCACGCCCGTGACCGATGCCGCCCGCGCCGCGAGCTTGCGGGTGAGCAGGCCGTCGCCGCAGCCCGCGTCCAGGGCCTTGCCGCAGCCGTCCGGGACAGCGTCGAGCACCTCGGCGTGGTGGTGGACGTTGTGGTTCCAGTACGGGTCGGACACGCGGGCGGCCTCCGTCAGGCGGCGCTTCTCGTCGGGAGCGGCTTGCCGTACCAGAGCTCGATCAGGCGGGCCGCGATCGAGATGCCGTACGGCGGGAGCACCTCACCCGACTCGAAGGCGGCGCGCAGTTCGTCGCGGGAGAACCAGCGGGCCTCGTGGATCTCGTCGCCGTCGACGTCTATCTCGGTCGAGGTGGCGCGGGCCAGGAAGCCCAGCATGAGGCTGGACGGGAAGGGCCAGGGCTGGCTGGCGACGTACTCGACCTGGCCGACGGTGATGCCGACCTCCTCGTGGACCTCACGGCGCACCGACTGCTCGATGGACTCGCCGGGCTCGACGAAACCGGCGAGCGTCGAGAAGCGGCCCTCGGGCCAGTGCACCTGGCGGCCGAGCAGGATGCGGTCGTCCTCGTCGGTCACGGCCATGATCACAGCGGGGTCCGTACGCGGGTAGTGCTCCGCGCCGCAGGCCTGGCAGCGGCGGATGTGACCGGCCGCGGCGATCACGGTGCGCTCGCCGCAGCGCGAGCAGAAACGGTGTGTGCGCTGCCAGTTCTCCAGGCCGACCGCGTGCACCATCAGGCCCACGTCACGGGCCGACAGGAGCAGGCCCGCCTCACGCAGGCCCGCCGGCCGCGCGGACTGGTCCATGCGCCCGGGCAGGGAGTCCTTCTGGAGGGCGAAGTAGCTGACGCCGTCCTCGTCGATGCCGAGGAAGTAGCGGTGGGCCTCGGTGAGGGGGGCCTCGAAGGAAGGCGTCATGACGAGTTCGGTGCGCCCGTCCGGCGTCTCGTCGATGAGGACCTGGCCGCCGGAGACCACGAAACAGCGCGTGGAGGGGTGGCTCCACGCCGCCGCGAGCCAGGCCTCGTCGAGCCGGTGGTGCGCGGCCCGGTCGATGCCGCTCGGCGCGGTGAGCGAGATGGGTCGGTCGGCGTTCTGGTCGGTCCAGGTGGTCACGGGTGCTTCCAACTCCCCGGTGGGACGGTCGGGTTCGGCGGGCTGATCAGCGGGACGTAGGGCGGGAGCGACCGGGTCCGGCGGGGTTCCGCGGTGCGGGGCGGCCCTTCCAGTGTGCCCCGCGCGCGCTGCCGGTCCGGACGGTGCAGGGCGCTCAGGGCGCATGGCGCCAGTGCTCGGCGAGGTCGCCCCACAGGTACGCGGTGGTCTCGACGCCCTTGAGGAGCAGGTCGAGTTCGACTTTCTCGTTCGGGGCGTGCCAGCCGTCGGACGGGACGGAGATGCCGAGGAAGAGCACCGGGGCGCCGAGGACGTCCTGGAGGTCCGCCGCCGGTCCGGAGCCTCCCTCGCGCGTGAAGCGGACCGGCTTCTCGAAGGCCCGGCCCATCGCGCGGGCGACCGACTGGAGGGCCGGGTGGTCCAGTGGTGTCAGGCACGGGCGCGTGGCCCCGCTGAACGTGATCTCGCAGCGGATCCCGGCGGGCACCTGCTGCTCGGCCCAGGCGCGGACGGCCTTCTCGACGTGGCCGGGATCCTGGCCCGCCACCAGCCGGAAGGACAGCTTCACCACGGCGGAGGACGGCACGATGGTCTTGCTGCCGGCGCCCTGGTAGCCGCCGCCGATGCCGTTGACCTCCGCGGTGGGGCGGGCCCAGACGCGCTCCAGCGTGGTGTACCCGGCCTCGCCCTGGGTGGCGTACGACCTGGCGGCGCGCAGCCACTGCCGCTCGTCGAAGGGCAGCTCGGCGAAGAGTTCCCGCTCGCGGTCGGTGAGCTCGACCACGCCGTCGTAGAACCCCGGGATCGCCACGCGCTCGTGCTCGTCGTGCAGGGCGGCGACCAGGCGGGCGGCGGCGGTCGCCGGGTTGGGCACCGCGCCGCCGAAGGAGCCGGAGTGAATGTCCTGGTCAGGGCCGTGCAGCCGTATCTCGCACTCGGCGAGGCCACGCATCCCGGTGCACACCGTGGGGGTGTCCTCGGACCACATGCCGGTGTCGGAGACGATCACGGCGTCGGCGGCGAGCCGCTCGGCGTGCTGCTCGACGAGGGCCCGGAAGTGCGGCGAGCCGGACTCCTCCTCGCCCTCGATCAGCAGCTTCAGGTGCACCGCCGGGGTGGTGCGGCCGGTGGCGGCGAGGTGGGCGCGGACGCCGAGGGTGTGGAAGAAGACCTGGCCCTTGTCGTCGGCCGCCCCGCGCGCGTAGAGGCGGTTCTCGCGGACGACCGGCTCGAAGGGGTCGCTGTCCCAGCCGTCCTCCCGGCCTGCGGGCTGCACGTCATGGTGGCCGTAGACCAGCACGGTGGGCGCCTGCGGGTCGTCACAGGGCCACTCGGCGAAGACGGCGGGCGCGCCCGGGGTCTGCCAGACCTCGGCCGTCGGGAATCCGGTCTCCTTCAGCTTGGCGGCGAGCCAGTCGGCGCTGCGTCGTACGTCGGGCGCGTGGTCCGGCTGGGCCGACACCGACGGGATGCGCAGCCACTCGGCGAGGTCGTCGAGGAAGGCGGCGCGGTGCTGCTCGATGTACGTACGGACGACACTGTCCGGGGTCCGGCTCATGGTCACGAGCCTATCGGCCCGCACTGACGTCCTCGGAGTGCGGTTCCTCACCGGACGGCTCCCCGAGCAGCAGCCGCTCCAGCGCGGCCCGGTCCGGCAGGTCGTCCGGCCGTACGACCTCGCCGCTGCGCACGTACAGGAACGCGGCCGTGACCGACTCCAGCGGCACGCCCTGCTGCTCCGCCCAGGCGAGGCGGTAGACGGCCAGCTGGAGCGGGTCGGCGCTGCGGGTGCGGTTCGTCTTCCAGTCGACGATCTCGTACGTCGTCTCCTGACCGTCGTCCTCCTTGTAGACGGCGTCGATGCGGCCCCGTACGACGCGGCCGGCGATCTCGAGCTGGAAGGGGGCCTCCACCCGGTAGGGCGTGCGGTGCGCGTACCCGGTGCGTTCGAAGGCGTCCTTGAGGGCTTCCAGGTCCTGTTCGTCGGCGATCTCGGCGTCGCTACCGGGCAGGTCCCCGGGCTCCAGGAACGGCAGCGTCAGCGCTTCGAAGCGGGCCTCGACCCAGGCGTGGAAGCGGGTGCCGCGGCGTGCTGCGGGCTGCGGCGGAAGGGGCATGGGGCGGGCCAGTTCCTGCGCGAGGCCGTCCGGGTCGGCGGCCAGGCGCAGCAGCTGGGACGCGGTGAGCGAGGCGGGCAGGGGGACCTCGGTGACGCTGTCGCGGGCGCGCAGGAGCTCTCCGGTGAGGGCGTCGAGGTCGCGGTCCCAGGAGGCGATGGTGCGGGCTTCCTCGGGGGTGAGG
>NZ_NGFN01000259.1 GCF_002148965.1 Streptomyces swartbergensis
GGGGCGCCTCACTTGAGGTACGCGAGGACCGCGAGGACCCTGCGGTTGTCGGCCTCCGAGGGGGGCAGGTCGAGCTTGGTGAAGATGTTGGACGTGTGCTTGATCACCGCGCGTTCGGTGATCACCAGCTCCTGGGCGATCGCGGCGTTCGAGCGGCCCTCGGCCATCAGGCCGAGGACCTCGCGCTCGCGCGGGGTGAGGCGGGAGAGCGGGCCGTCCCGGTGGTACTCCTTGGCGAAGAGCTTGGCGACGACGTCGGGGTCCATCGCGGTGCCGCCGGACGCGACACGGCGCACCGCGTCCACGAAGCCGTCGGGGTCGAAGACCCGGTCCTTGAGGAGGTAGCCGATGCCCCCGCTGCCGTCGGCGAGGAGTTCGCGGGCGTAGAGCTGCTCCACGTACTGGGAGAGGACCAGGACCGGCAGGCCGGGGATTTGGCGCCGGGCCTCCAGGGCGGCCCGCAGGCCCTCGTCCGTGAACGTCGGCGGAAGCCGGACGTCGACGACGGCGACGTCCGGCTTGTGTTCGAGGAGGGCCTGGAGCAGTCCTGGCCCGGTGTCGACGGCGGCGACCACCTCGAAGTCGTAGGACTCCAGGAGGCGGACGAGTCCGTCCCGCAGCAGGAAGAGGTCTTCGGCTAGGACAACGCGCACGGCAGCTCCATGGTGAGGGTGGTCGGTCCGCCCGGCTTGCTGTTGATGGCGAGGATGCCGTCGAAGGCGGCGAGCCGGCGCTCGATGCCGCGCAGCCCGGTGCCGCGCGAGGGATCGGCGCCGCCCCGGCCGTCGTCGATGACCTGGCCGCGCAGCGCGCCACCCTCGTACCAGAGGTCGATGCTCACGGTGTCCGGTGCGGCGTGCTTGGCGGCGTTGGCGAGGGCCTCGGCGACCGCGAAGTACATGGCGGACTCGACGGGCGCCTCGGGGCGGCCGGGCAGGTCGGCGTTGACGGTGACGTCGAGCGGGCTGTCCATGGCGAGGGCGCGCACCGCGTCGGCGAGGCCGCGGTCGGCGAGCACCGGCGGGTGGATGCCGCGGACGAGGTCGCGCAGCTCGGTCAGGGCCGTGGCGGAGGCCTTGCGGGTGTCGGCCAGGATGGTGCGGACGGCCTCCGGGTCCTTGCTGAGGAGCTGCTCGGCGACCCCGAGGTTCATGCCGAGGGCCACCAGGCGGGCCTGCGCCCCGTCGTGCAGGTCCCGCTCGATACGGCGCAGTTCGGCCGCGGAGCTGCTGACGGCGTCACTGCGGCTGTCGGTGAGGCGGCGGACACGCTGGACGGTGCGGGTGGGGGCGAGCAGGGTGCGGGCGAGGGAGGCGTGGGCGCGCAGCAGGGCCGGGCCGGTGGCGAGACCGGCGGCGAGGACGACGACGCCGAGGGCGGCGCAGTACCAGGCGGAGGTCAGGTCGCTGATCTCGACCCACAGGTAGTAGTTGGTGCCGGCGTCGGCGATGGGGCGGTAGATCGCGGGCATCAGGATGCCGCCGATCCCGCCGACGACGAGGGCGAGGGGCATCAGGGCGACGACCACGCCGGCCACCGGGTTGACCAGCATCCAGGCCAGGTCGCGCCAGGTCGCCGGGTCGGTGAGGACCCAGTGGGTGCGCTGCCACTGGCCCTTGAGGCCCGGCGCGGCGGCGGGGGCGGGGAGGTACGGCTCCTCGATCGCGCGGCCCGACCAGCGCTCCGCGGTCCTGCGGGAGGCGTTGGTCACGGACCGCACGGCCACGGCGAGCGCCGGGACGAGCAGGATGCCCAGGCCGATACCGATGAGCGAGACCGCCGTCACGAAGAGGCAGAAGAGGACGAGCTCCGCGATCGCGAGACCGAGTACGGGCAGTCCCTTGCCGACGGCGGGAAGGCCGGCGCGGATGTTTAAGTTGTTCATGGTCGTCCCATTCCCCTCTGTGCACGGCTCCTTGCCGTGATGATGCCCTGAGTCTTCTCCATGCGGAGGCCGTGCGCAGGGGACGTGCGTCCCGTCATCGACGGTGTACCTAGGTCCCCCCTGGAACGCCACCGAGGTGGCTGTCTCGTCCTCGTCGTGACGAGTTGGCTGTATCCATGACGATGCGACTGCGACAGCGACTGCGGCACCTGCTCCTCCCGCTCTGCGTGCCGCTGCTCCTGGCGGGCGGCGCCGGCACCGCCGCCGCGACGCCGGCGGCCCGGACGGAGACCCGCGCCGCGTCCGAACTTCCCGCGGCCTCCGGGTCGGCCGGTCTCCCCGGAGCCGTCGACGCGCTCGTGCGCCGGCAGCTCGCCGACTACCGGATCCCCGGCGCGTCGGTGGTGGTCGTCGAGCACGGCCGGCCGGTCCTCACCAAGGGGTACGGCGTCGCCGACGCCGCCGCGGGGACGCCGGTGGACCCGCGGCGCACCGGGTTCTTCCTGGCCTCCGACGCCAAACTGTTCACGGCCGTCGCGGTCCTGCAGCAGGTCGAGCGCGGTCGCCTCGACCTGTCGGCCGACGTCAACCGCTACCTCACGACCTTCAAGGTGAAGGACACGTATCCGGGGCGCCCCGTGACGGTACGCGATCTCCTCACGCACACGGCGGGCTTCGACAACAGCATCATCGGGCGCGCCGCCACCCGGCCCGAGGACGTGCGCCCGCTCGGCGAGAGCCTCGCCGCGCACCAGCCGCGCCGGGTGCGTCCGCCGGGTGAGGTCGCCAGCTACGACAACTACGGTGTGGCGCTGGCCGGTTACCTGGTCGAGACGGTGACGCACACCCCGTTCGCCAGGTACCTGGACCGGTCGGTGCTGCGGCCGCTCGGGATGACGCGGACGAGCTTCGCGCAGCCGCACTCCCCCGCGATCGCGGCGGACCTCGCCCGCGGCCACCGCCCGGCGGGCGGCCACCAGCGGGTCCAGGACGGGCAGTACGGCGACTGGTCCCCGACCGGCGCGGGCGCGGTCACCACGGCGGCCGACATGGGCCGGCTGCTGGGCGCGCTGCTCGACGGCGGCGGTCCGGTGCTGACCGAGCGCTCGGCCGACGCCCTGCTGAAGCGGCAGTTCGGGAACGACGACCGGCTGCCCGGCCTCGGCTACATCCTGGAGGAGCGCGTCCGCGACGGGCAGCGGATGCTGGTCAAGGACGGCGACCTGCCCGGCTTCCACGGCAACCTGGCGCTGCTCCCGGCCCGGGACGCGGCGGTGTACGTCGTCTACAACGGCGACGGCGAGAACGGCGTCGCCGCCTATGCGGGGCAGGAGGTCGTGGACCGCTTCGCCGACCACTTCGGCACCGCCGCCGGCGCCCGCCGCTCCACCTCGCAGGCCGACGTCACGCCGTACGAGGGCGAGTACCGCTCGACGCGCACCAGCTCCTCGGAGCTGACCCGGGTCAGCGCCCTGATCGGCTCGGTCCGGGTGAGCGCGGGCGAGGGCGCGACCCTGACCACGACCGGGCTGTCCCGCAACCCCAAAGTGACCGAGCGGCACTGGGTGCAGCTGAGCCCGGGGCTCTTCCAGGAGCGGGGCGGCCAGGACCGGATCGCCTTCCGCGACGGGCGCCTCTCGGTCGCCTCCGACGCCTCCGTCTCGTACGAGCGGCTGCCCTGGTACCTCTCCCCCGCACTGCACCAGCAGGCGCTGCTCGGCTCGCTGGCCTTGCTCGTCCCGACGGTGCTCGCGCTGCCGGTGCTCGCCCTGGTGCGCCGCCGCTCGCCGGGCACGCCGGCCGGGGCACGCGCCGCCAAGCTGCTGATGTGGACCTCGGGTGCGCTGATCACCGCGGCGACGCTCTGCTTCCTGCTGCTGTCCGCCGATCCCAACGCCCTCAACCGCACGATCATCGTGGGCGATTCGCCGCTGCTGACCGCGGTCCCCGCGCTGACCGGCATCGCGCTGGCGACCACGGGTGCCATGGCCGTGTGCGCCTTCCTCTCCTGGCGGCGGCGCTGGTGGCGGGTGACCGGCCGGGTGCACTACACGTGCAGCACGCTGGCCGCGCTGGTCTTCCTCGGGGTGGCCGCCTCGTACCGGCTGGTGGGCTAGTGCCGCGGCGGGCAGGCCGGGTCCGGGAAGGCCGTGTCCGGAAAGGCCGTGTCCGGGAAGGAGCGTCGGCTGCCCGTCGGGGCAGGGTCGGCGGCGTCCGGTGCGTGCGATCGCGAGTGCCGGGCGCCGCCGACCGGACGGGACTGTGCGGACGCGGCCTTGGCCAGGTCGAGGGGTGGTCACGATCGCTCCTTCGTGGGACACGGGAGGGCCCGGGCGGGAGAACCTGCCCGGGCCCCGTCGTGCGTGGGGGTGGTGACGGACTACCAGCGGCTGGTCTCGCCGAAGAAGTCCGCGATCTCCACGGCCTCGCCCGCCGCGCGCGCCGCGCGGAAGACGTGCAGGCCGACCGCGAGGTCGAGGACGCCGAGGCCGAACGGCGAGAAGATGACCGGCTTGTCGTCGCCGGTGGTCACCTCGCCCTGGATGAACTGGGCGAGCGTGCCGGTGACGAAGTGCCGGTCGCCGTACTTCTGCTCCGCGAGGTGCGGCGAGGTGTTGGCCTTCAGGCAGTGCTCGACGTCGTCGAGGATGTTGTACGCGCCCTCGATCAGCTCCGGGCCGATGTCCCGCAGCGAGATGTTGAGGACGACCTGGCCGGGCGCGAAGGCGCTCGGGTCGGTGATGTACGGCTCGGCGGCGGTGGTGGCGAGGACGACCACGTCGGCGCCGGTGAGGGCCGCGGAGAGGTCGGTCTCGGTGCCGGCCGGGTAGCCGAGGGCGTCCGTCGCGTGGGCGGCGAGCGCGGCGCCGTACTCCTCGTTCTTGTCGTGGACCGTGACGGAGCCGACCTGCCAGTCGCGGGACGCGAAGAACTCSAGGATGTTGCGGGCGATGAYGCCCGCSCCGAYGACGGTCAGCTTGCCGGCGGTGCGCCCGCCGGTCAGCCGCTCCGCGGCGAGGACCGCGGAGGCGGCCGTGCGGGCGGCGCTGATCTGCGACGCCTCCAGGCAGGCGAAGGGGTAKCCSGTSKCGTAGTCGTTSAGCAGCAGGGCYGCCGAGGCGCGCGGTATGCCGCGCTCGATGTTGGCGGGGAAGCTGCTGATCCACTTGATGCCGGAGACGTCGGCGCCGGCGCCCAGGTGCGCGGGGAGCGCGATGATGCGGGCGTCGGGCTTCTCGGGGAAGCGGAGGAAGTAGCTGTCGGGGTTCACCGAGTCGCCCGCGTGGTGGGCGAGGTAGGTGTCGCGGACGACGTCGACGATGTCGTGGCGGGAGGCCGAGATGATCTCCCGCGCGCTCTTGCCGCCGACGACGCTGAACTCGTACATGGAGAAGGATCCTTGAGATCGTGAACGGATGGGGAGGGTGCCGGCCGCCGTCGCTCAGCGGCCCGTGAGGGTGTGCTCGGCCGACGCGCTCCGCTGGTGCGCGGAGGGCTCGGCGTGCTTCGGCGCCGGGGCCGGCGCCTCCTCGCCGTGCGAGAGCTCGGGGAGCCACTTCAGCCAGGAGGGCAGCCACCAGTTGGACCCGCCGAGCAGGGCCATGACGGCGGGCAGCAGGACGGCGCGCACGAGGGTGGCGTCGAGCAGGACCGCGACGGCGAGGCCGACGCCGAGCTGCTTGAAGTCCTGCATGGACAGGGTGCCGAAGACCGCGAAGACGGCGACCATGATGAGTCCGGCGCTGGTGACGACCCCGGCGGTGGAGCGGATGCCGTGGGCGACGGCGGCGCGGTTGCCGATGCCCTGGTCGTAGGCCTCGCGGATCCGGGAGACCACGAAGACGTGGTAGTCCATCGACAGGCCGAAGAGGACGACGAAGACGAAGAGCGGCATCCAGGACTCGATGGCGCCGACGGCCGTCGTGCCGACCAGCTCGTCGCCCCAGCCCTTCTGGAAGACCGCGGTCATCACGCCGTAGGCGGCGACCACGGACAGGAGGTTGAGGACGATCGAGGTGATGGCGATGACCGGGGAGCGGAAGCAGAGCAGCATCAGCAGGAAGCTGACGCCCATCACGAAGGCGAAGACGGGCACGATCGACGACTTGAGCCGGTCGTTGTAGTCGGTCGAGAAGGCGAGGTCACCGCCGACCAGCGCCTGGTCGGCCGCGTCCTTCTTCAGGGTGGCGGGGATGATGTCGCCGCGGAGCTCCTCCAGGGCGCGGACGGAGGTGGCGTTGCGGCCGTCGCCGGCGAGCGGCGCGCTGATGACCGCGATGTCCTTGTCCTCGTGGACGGTCACCTCGATGGGGTTCTTGACGTGGCCGGAGGCGAGGGCGCGCTCCTTGAAGCCGGCGATGGCGCCGGTGGCCTCGGTGGAGGTGACATCCGCGGTCTTGAAGACGATCTGGGCCGGTGCCGGGGCGCCGGGGAAGACGCTCTCGATCCGCTGGGCGGTCTCGGCGGTGACGTTGTCGGCGGGCAGCAACTGGTCGAAGCCGAGCTTCTCGGTCTTCATGGACAGCGCCGGCGAGGCGAGGGCGAGGAGGAACGCGATGCCGAGGACGGCGAAGACGGCGGGCGCCTTCAGGACCGCGCCGAGCAGCCGGCCCGGCTTCTCGCCCGCGGTACGGACGACCGCCTTGCGGCGCAGGCCCGGGATCCGGCCGGCGTCGATCTTGTCGCCGAGCATCGCCATCACGGCGGGCAGCACCGTCATGGAGCCGAGCACCGCGATGAGGACGACCTCGATGGTGGCGATGGCGAAGCCCTCGAAGACCGTGAGACCGGAGAAGAACATGCCGGCCATGGCGACGGCCACGGTGATGCCGGAGATCAGCACCGAGCGGCCGGAGGTCGCGGCGGCGATGCGCAGCGCGCTCTGCTTGTCGCGGCCGGCGGCGCGCTCCTCGCGCTCGCGGCGGATGTAGAAGAGGCAGTAGTCGACGCCGACGGCGAGGCCCATCAGGAGCAGCACCGAGTTGGTCATGGCGTCGACCGGGACGAGCTGGCTGGAGAGCGCGAGCAGGCCCATGGCGGCGACGCACGCGGTGATGGCGAGGAGCAGCGGCAGGACGGCGGCGAGGAGCGCGCCGAACACGACGAGCAGGATGCCGAGGGCGAGGGGCACGGCGGTGAACTCGGCGCGGGTGAAGTCCTCGCCGAGGGAGTCGTTGATGCCCTTGAGGCCGCTGGCGGCGCCGTACTGGCCGAGCGTGACGCCGGGGTGGGCCTCGTCGGCCTCGGCCAGCGCGTCGACGACGGGCTGGATGCGGTCGGCGGCCGTGTCCGGGTCGCCCTTCACCGCGAACTGGATCAGCGCGTCGTGCTTGTCCTCGGAGACCGCGCCGGTCTTGTACGGGTCGCCGATGTTCTGCGCGAGGCCGGTGCCGTCCACGGCGGCGATGGCGTCGGCGACGGCCTTCTTGAACTCGGGGTCCCCGGCGGTGAGGTCGCCGCTGTGGACGAGGACCATCTCGGGCGCCGGGGTCTTGATGCCGGCGTCGACGAGGACCCGGGCGGCGCGTCCCGACTCCCCGGTGCCGTAGTCGGCCTCGGTCAGGCTCTTCTGCCCCGCCATGCCGCCGAGGACCGTGAGCGCGATGACGGCGAAGAGCCATCCGAAAAGTGCGGTCTTGCGGTGCCGGGCGCTCCACGCGCCCAGTGAAGCCGCCAGATTTCGTTGCCTTGCCATTACCTCTCCCAGTGGGACGTCAGCGGGGGACCCTTGATGAGCGACGTCTCTCACTGTAGATATCCGTGGCCTGCATCCCCCCTTTTCCTTATGTCAGTTGGATGCCGCTGCAGCATCCTGCCAGCCGGCCGGGGGCGGGGTCTGCAGCATGTTGCAGCGACAGCCTGTGGCCAGCGGGAACGGCGCGATCCGGCCATGACGCCGGTTAGGTTCCTTCTCGTCGGGAGTTGTCCGGACAGCGTGGACCGCGATGTGTCCGCCGACCGTGATCCATTCACCCGGAACCCCGCCCTACATTTACCCACCCTCACCGATGCAAATCCCAGTGCACAACCAGCCAATCAATTCACCTGAGGCGTGAAAAGGGGGAATTCCGTGAACACCGCGATCGAGGCGGCCGGCCTGACGAAGCAGTACGGCGGCCACCGCGCCCTGGACGGCGTGGACCTGTCGGTCGAAGCGGGCACCGTGCTCGGCCTGCTCGGGCCCAACGGAGCGGGCAAGACCACCACGGTCCGCACGCTCGCCACCCTGCTCGAACCCGATGCCGGCACGGCTCGCGTCGCGGGCTTCGACATCGTGCGGCAGCGGCGCGAGGTGCGTCGCCGGATCGGTCTCGCCGGACAGTACGCCGCCGTCGACGAGCTGCTGACCGGGCGCGAGAACCTCGTGCTGCTCGGCCGGCTGCTGCGGCTCGGCCGCAAGGGCGCCGCCGTCCGGGCCGCCGAACTGCTGGCGCAGTTCGAGCTGGTGGCCGCCGCCGACAAGCCCGCCAAGGAGTACTCGGGTGGCATGCGGCGCCGCCTCGACCTGGCCGTCAGTCTGATCGCCTCGCCCGAGGTGCTCTTCCTTGACGAGCCCACCACCGGCCTCGACCCGGCCAGCCGGGCCACGCTGTGGCGGATGGTGCAGGACCAGGTCGACCAGGGCGTCACCGTCCTGCTGACCACGCAGTACCTGGAGGAGGCGGACTTCCTCGCGGACCGGATCCTGGTCGTCGACCGGGGCCGGGTGATCGCCGAGGGCACCTCCGACGAGCTCAAGCGCAAGGTCGGGGGCGAGCGCCTGGAGGTGGCCGTCACCGACGCGCCCGGGCTCGCGCAGGCCGCCGCCGTGCTGGCGCCGCTCGCGGTGAGCCCGCCGCAGCTGGACGAGCGGCAGCGCACCGTCCACGTGCAACTGCCGGACGGCATGGGCGCGCTGGCGTCCGCCGCGACCGCGCTCGAGTACGCGGGCGTCACCGTCAAGGAGTTCGCGCTACGGCGCCCCTCGCTCGACGACGTGTTCTTCCATCTGACCGGCGAGCTCACGGGCGCGCCGGCCCACCCCGACGCAGCGAAGGCGGAGGCGTCCCTATGAGTTCGGTGCTTGCCCACGGCGGTGACGTCGCGGCCCTCACCGGCCGGCACCTGCGCCATCTGCGGCGCACCCCGGAGAAGATCATCGGCGTGGCGCTCACGCCCGTCGCGATGGTGGTGATCCTGGGCTATCTCTTCGCGACCGTCGTCGAGGTGAAGAACACCGGCGGCAGCTACCGCGAGTACATCATGGCCGGAGTCTTCGCCCAGGTCGGACTCTCCTGCATCGGCATCACCGCGATCGGTGTGGCCGGCGACCTCGGCAAGGGCCTGATCGACCGGTTCCGCTCGCTGCCGATGGGCCGGGCCACCGTCCTGGTCAGCCACACGCTCGCCGACCTCGCCGCCGCGGCCCTGAGCATCGCGCTCGTCGCGGTGACCGGCCTCGCCGTCGGTTGGCGGGTGCACGGCTCGTTCGTCGAGAACGTCACCGGCTTCCTGCTGCTGCTCGGCTTCGCCTACGCCATGCTCTGGGTCGGCGCGCTCCTCGGCATGGTGATGCGCAACCTGGAGGCGATCAGCGGCATCGCCGCCCTGCTCCTGGTCCTGTTCTCCTTCCTCTCCAGCTCGTTCATGCCGCTTTCCGGACTTCCTGGCTGGCTGCAGACACTCGCCGAGTGGAATCCGGTCAGCGCGGTCTCCGAGGCCTGCCGGCAATTGTGGGGAAACACCGGGGCCGTCACATCGGGAAGTTTCCCCGTGGAAAACGCGGTGCTCGTCTCGGCGATCAGCATCGGAGTGCTCGTCGCCGTTCTCATACCTCTCAGCCTGCGCGTGTACCGCATTTCGGCAACGCGATAGCACTTGTCTTCCTGGGGGAATCATGCCGGTCATCTCGGCTCCGCACGAATTCAACACCGAAGATCTCTACGTGGATCTCCAAACGTTGTACGGATACCCACTGCACCTCAAATGTGAGGGCTTCAACTTCGCCGGTTCGATCAAGCTCAAGGCCGCCGCGAGCATGATCGAGGCGGCCGAGCGCAGCGGTGTGCTCACCAAGGGCTCGACGCTGGTGGAGTCGTCGTCCGGCAACCTCGGGGTCGCGCTCAGCGTGATCGCCGCGGCCAAGGGCTACCACTTCATCTGCGTGGTCGACTCGCGGACCAACGTCGCGACGCGCAAGCTCATCGAGGCGCTCGGCAGCGAGGTGCACACCGTCACGAAGCCGGCCGAGGAGGGCGGGTTCCTGGCGGCCCGGCTCGCGTACGTCCGGACGCTGCTCGCCGGCGACCCGCGGGTGGTGTGGCTGAACCAGCACGCCAACCCGGACAACTGGCGGGCGCACTACCGCTCCACGGCCCCGCAGATCGAGAAGCAGTTCCCCGATCTGGAGCTGCTGTTCATCGGCACCGGCACCACCGGCACGCTGATGGGCTGCGCCCGCTACTTCAAGGAGCGGCCGCGGCCGGTGACGGTCGTCGCGGTCGACAGCGTCGGCTCCGTCACCTTCGGCGGCCCGGCCGGTCCGCGCATGATCCCCGGACTCGGTGCGGGCGTGCGCCCCGCGCTCCTCGACACTTCGTTGATCGACGACGTGGTGCACGTCCCCGAGGCCGACACCGTGAGCGCCTGCCACGCCCTGGCCCGCGGCGGATTCCTCTTCGGCGGCTCCACCGGGACCGTGGTGAGCGGTGCGCTGCGCTGGCTCGCCGACAACCGTCCTGGCGAGAACGGCACGGCGGTCGCGATCGCCCCGGACCTCGGCGAGCGCTATCTGGACACCGTCTACCAGCCGAGCTGGGTGCGCGAGGTGTACGGCATCGAACCGACCGAACTTCCCACGGGAGCAACGCAGTCATGACCCCCACACCTCCCGCCCGGCAGCTGCCGCTCTCCGCCGCTCAGCGCGAGATGTGGTACGGGCAGCAGGCCGACCCGGGCAACCCCGTCTTCACCATGGGCGACTTCCTGGAGCTGCGCGGTCCCCTGGACACCGCCCGGTTCACGGCCGCGTGGCAGGGGGTGCTGCGGGAGGCCGGCACCCTCCGCGCCCTGTTCACCGAGCAGGACGGCGAGCCGCTCCAGGAGCTCGCCGACGCCGGGGACTTCCCCGTCGAGACGCTCGACCTGTCCGGGGAGCCGCGGCCGCGCGACGCCGCGGAGGCGTTCATGCGGCAGGACCTGCTCGTGCCGCCGGACCTGACCGCGGGCACGCTGCGGTCGGTCCTGCTGCGGCTCGGCCCGGAGCACCTGCTGTTCTACATACGGGTCAACCACATCCTGGTCGACGGCTTCAGCCGCGTCCTCATCTACGACCGGCTCGCCGCGCTGTACGCGGACCCGGAGGCCGAGGGCGCGTTCCCCGACCCGCGCACGCTCACCGACGACGAGGCCGCCTACGCCGAGACGCCCAAGTACCTGAAGGAACAGGCGTTCTGGCGCGGCCGCTTCGAGGAGCAGCCGGAGCCGGTGAGCCTCTCGCCGCGCCCCGGCGGTCCCGCCCGCAGCTCGCTGCGGTGCGACGCCGTGCTGCCCGCCGGGACGGTCGAGCGGCTGCGGTCGCTGGCCTGGGACGCCCGCGTCACCTGGCAGACGCTGCTGATCGCCGCGACCGGCGCCTACGTGCAGCGGGCCGCCGGCGTGGACCGCGCCCTGCTCACCCTCGCGGTGCCGGCCCGCGCCACGGCGGCCGCCCGCGCGGTCCCGGGGATGCGCGCCAACTTCGTGCCGCACCCGGTGCGGGTGCTGCCCGGCCGTACGGTCGCGGACTTCCTGCGCGACAGCGCGGGCGAACTGCGCGCCACGCTGCGGCACCAGAACTACCGGGGCGACCGGATCCGCCGCGACCTCGGCTTCGCCGGGGACGCGGGCCGTTCGCTCGGCCCGACCGTCAACGTCCTGGAGTCGGGCTTCGACTACGCGTTCGGCGCGTGCACCGGTCTGCTGCACAACCTGTCGACCGGCCCGGTCGAGGACATGCAGATCATCTATCTCGACGCGGCCGAGGAGGGGTACGCGGTCCGCCTCGACGCCAACCCCTCGCGCTACACGCCGGAGGAGCTGGACCTGCACCAGCGCCGGCTGTTCGCCTGGCTGGGGACGCTCGCCGAGGCGGGTCCCGACGCGCGTGTCGACCGGCTCGACGTCCTGCTGCCGGAGGAGTCGGCGGCGGTGCGGGCGGGCTGGGCGGCCACGACGGTCGACGAGACCTACACCGGGGTGGTGGAGCGGGTGCGGGCGCACGCCGCCGCGTACCCGGACCGGCYCGCGGTGCAGGACCCGAACGGGACGGCCACCTACGCCGAACTGGTGGCCCTGGCCTCGGCGCTGAGCCGCCGTCTGGTCGCGGCCGGGATACGCCCCGGCTCTCGGGTGGCGATGCTCTGCGAGCCCGGCATCCCCTTCGTGACCGGCATCCTCGCCGTACTCGGCGCCGGAGCCGCCTGGGTACCCCTCGACCTGCGAGCACCCCTGGCCCGAACCGCCACACTCCTGGACGACTCCCGCCCCGACGCCCTGTACGTCGGACCCGCACTGGACAAGACCGCCACCCAACTGCTCGCCGCCGCCTCGACCACACCGGCCGTGCTCGCCTGGGACGCAGCCACCGACACCGAACTCGCCACGCCCGCCGGGGACGGCGACGACCTCGCCTACATCATCTTCACCTCCGGCTCCACCGGACGCCCCAAAGGCGCGATGGTCCACCGCGCGGGCATGGTCAACCACCTGCTCGCCAAGGTCGACGACCTGCACCTCACAGCCGACGACGTCGTGGTGCACAACGCCCCGGTCACCTTCGACATCTCCGTCTGGCAGATGCTCTGCCCCCTCATCACC